>JAICSZ010000180.1 GCA_025936615.1 Pedococcus sp.
CGCTGGCCAGCATCCGCTCGCACACGGCATACAGCTCATCGGCCTCCGGGAGCCGACCGGGACCGGAGTCCACCCCGGTCAGCCGGCCCGACGCGGGCGGGATCACGTGCACCCCGCGCTCGGTGAGCGTGCTGACGTTGGCCTGCGTGGCCGGGTGGTCCCACATCTCGGTGTGCATCGCCGGCGCCACCACGACGGGGCAGGCCGCGGTGAGCAGCACGTTGGTGAGCAGGTCGTCGGCGAGCCCGGCGGCGGCCCGCGCCAGCAGGTCGGCGGTGGCGGGCGCGACGACCACCAGGTCGGCGGACTGCCCGAGGCGCACGTGCGGGACCTCGTCGACGGCGGACCACACGTCGGTGTGCACCGGCTTGCCGGACAGGGCGGCCCACGTCGGGGCGCCCACGAAGCGCAGCGCGGACTCGGTCGGCACGACGGTCACGTCGTGACCGTGCTCGGTGAACAGGCGCAGCAGGCTGCACGCCTTGTAGGCGGCGATGCCGCCGCTGACACCGAGGACGACCCGCGCCACGGCGGTGTCAGCTCTCGATCGGCTCGGAGGTGACCAGGTCGTCGTTGATCTCGCGCAGCGCGATGGACAGCGGCTTCTCGTGCACCTGGCTGTCCACGAGCGGGCCGACGTACTCCAGCAGGCCCTCCTGGAGCTGGCTGTAGTAGGCGTTGATCTGGCGCGCGCGCTTGGCCGAGTAGATGACCAGGGCGTACTTGGAGTCGGCCTTGGTCAACAGGTCGTCGATCGGGGGGTTGGTGATGCCGATCGGGTTCGCGACGGTTCCGGACACGGGGTACTCACAGTCTGTTGTCGGGGGATCTGGTCAGTGGGATCGCATCAATGATACGAGTTCCTCGGCCGCCCGCCGAACGTCGTCGTTGACGATGGTCTCGCCGAACTCCTCCTCGGCGGCCAGCTCGACCCTGGCGGTGTCGAGCCGACGGGCGCGTTCCTCCGCGTCCTCGGTGCCCCGGCCGACCAGCCGGCGCTCCAGCTCGGCCCAGCTCGGCGGTGCGAGGAACACGAACAGCGCCTCGGGCATCGAGGCCCTGACCTGGCGGGCGCCCTGCAGGTCGATCTCGAGCAGCGCCATCCGGTGGGCGGCCAGCGCCTCCTCCACCGGGCGGCGCGGGGTGCCGTAGTGGTTGCGGCCGTGCACGACCGCGGACTCGAGCAGCTCGCCGTCGCGCTCCATGCGCGCGAACTCGGCCTCGTCGACGAAGTGGTAGTGGACCCCGTCGACCTCGCCCGGACGCGGCCGGCGGGTGGTGGCACTCACGGACAGCCACACCTCGGGGAAGTGCTCACGCACGTAGGCGGACACGGTGCCCTTGCCGACGGCCGTGGGACCCGCGAGGACGACGAGCCCGTGTCCCCTGTCGGGGGCCGCGTCAGGGGACTCGCTCACGCCTCGTCGAAGCGGGTGAGCAGCGCGGAGATCTGGTTGGCGCCCAGACCGCGGACCCTGCGGCTCTCGGAGATGCCGACCTCCTCCATGATCTGGCGGGCGCGGACCCGGCCGACCCCGGGCATGGACTCGAGCAGGGCCGAGACCTTCATCTTGCCGACCACCTCGTTGTGCTTGCCGTCGGTGATGACCTCCTTGAGCGACCCCTGCGCGTACTTCAGCTTGTTCTTGACTGCGGCGCGCTCACGGCGGGCGACGGCGGCCTTCTCCAGGGCCGCGGCTCGCTGCTCCGGCGTCAACGGGGGAAGGGCCACAACAGCAACTCCTTGTGCGTCGTGCGGATCGATGTCGTGCGATGCGGACTGCGACCGCACGGGGGCGACGGGGACGAGGCTCGACTCTAGCAACGGGCCCCGCCGGTTTCTCGGCGAGGTTGGCGCAGCAAGAGCAGCACTCAGCGCAGGGCTGCGGCGAGCTCCTCGCTGGTGCGCAGCGCCCGGTCCCGCAGCGTCCCGGCGTCCGGCCCCGCCGAGAGCACGTCACGGCTGCTGGCGGCCAGGACGTTGGGCAGCGCGGCCCCGAAGACCTGGCGCAGCCCCCCGGCGGTGCCGCCCTGGGCACCCACGCCGGGCGCCAGCAGCGGCCCGTTCGCGGCCGCCAGGTCGATCCCCCGCTCCTGCACCGCGGTGCCCACAGTGGCACCCACGACCAGTCCGACGCTGCCGAGCTCGCCCCGCTCGCGGGCCGCGGCGTTCTCCGCTGCGGCCCCGTGCAGCATCGCCTCGGCGACGCTCACCCCGTCGAGCCGCGCGTGCTGGACGCTGCGGCCCTCGGGGTTCGAGGTCAGCCCGAGGACGAACACCCCCCGCCCCGTCTGCGCGGCGAGGTCGAGCGCAGGGCGCAGCGACTCGAAACCGAGGTAGGGGCTGGCGGTCACCGCATCCGCGGGCGCCACGGCGTCCTTGCCGAGGTAGGCCTCGGCATAGGCGGCCATGGTGCTGCCGATGTCACCACGCTTGGCGTCGAGGATGACGAGCGTGCCTGCCTGGCGCAACGCCAGGACCGCGCGCTCGAGCACGGCGACCCCACGCGAGCCGAACACCTCGAAGAAGGCCGACTGCGGCTTGACCACGCCGACGTGCCCGGCGAAGGCCTCGACGCAGGCGTCGGTGAAGCGGGCCAGCCCCTCGACGTCGTAACCCAGCCCCCAGGACTCCACCAGCGCCCGGTGCGGGTCGATGCCTGCGCACAGCGGTCCGTGCGCGTCCACCGCCGTGCGCAGGCGTTGCCCGAAGGTCAGGTCCGTCATCTCCACCTCACGCGATCCTCTCGTGTGCCACGCCCACCGCATCGGTGAGTCGCTCGAAGCCCTTCTGGTGCAACAGGTCCCGCAGCTCGCGGCCCACGCGCACCGGGGCTGAGGGGTCGTTGAAGGTGGCCGTGCCCACCTGGACGGCGCTCGCACCGGCAGCCACCAGCTCGAGGGCGTCACGCCCGGTGCGCACTCCCCCGACACCGATGACCGGCACCGTCGGCAGCCGGCCCTCCAGCATCGCGGCCCGTGTCTGCCACACCGCTCGCACCGCCACCGGGCGCACCGCGGGACCGCTGAGACCGCCGGTGACGCCGGCGACCTGCGGCCGGAGCCGGTCGGTGTCGATGACCATGCCGAGCAGCGTGTTGATCATGGTCAGGCCGTCGGCGCCGGCCTCGACGCAGGCTTGGGCCACCTGGACGATGTCGGTCACGTCGGGCGTCAGCTTGGCGAAGACCGGCACGTCCCTGGGCAGCCGCTCGCGCACGAGCGACACCACCGCGGCGGACGCGACCGGGTCGCAGGCGAAGACCAGGCCGCGGTTGGCGACGTTGGGGCAGGAGATGTTGACCTCGACCCCGGCTACCGCGTCGAACGCCTCGCTGTCCCTGAGCACACCGGCCACGTCGGCGAACTCGACGCTCGTGTTGCCCGCGATCGACACCAGCACGCGGGCGCCGGCCTGCTTGAGCCAGGCGAGGTCCTTCTCCACGAACGCGGTGATCCCCGGTCCCTGCAGCCCGATCGAGTTGAGCATGCCCGACGGGGTCTCGGCCATCCGTGGCGTGCCCCGCCCCGACCGCGGGTCGGCCATCACCGACTTGGTGACGAACGCCCCGAGCTCGGTGATGTCGAGGAAGCGGGCCAGCTCGCGGCCGTTGGCCGCACAGCCCGAGGCCGTCATCATCGGGCTCGGCAGCCGCGCCCCGGCCAGGTCCACGGACATGTCCACGGCTGCACTGGTGGGCGGCTCCGCTTCCAGCGTCGCCGCCTCGTGCGCCTGCTCGGTATGCCGCGTGGTTGCGAAGAGTCCCATCAGTCGCCTCCTGCTCCCTGTGCCGCGTGGTCACTGAGCCAGATTCCCATCAGTCGCCTCTTGCTCCCTGTGCCGCGTGGTCACTGAGCCAGGTTCCCATCACTCACCTCCCGCTCGTGAGGCCGCGGGAACCCGTGGTGCGCCGACCGCGTCGGCCGGCACGCGGCACACCCCGTCGTCGAAGCAGTCCCAACGCACGCGGTCGCCACGGAACACCGGACCCTCGACGCAGGAGCGCACCATCCGAGTGAGCCCGTCGTTGCCCGTCACCGGCATGACGCAGGTCATGCACACCCCGATGCCGCAGGCCATCGACTCCTCCACCGCCACCTGCGCGACAGCACCCTCGGCCGTCGCCACGTCCGTGATCGACCTCAGCATCCCCATGGGCCCGCAGCCGTAGACGACTCCGGCGCTGGTCCGCCTGACGACGTCGGGCAGCACGTCGGAGACCCAGCCCGGGGTCCCGGCCGAGCCGTCGTCGGTGGTCACGGTGACCCCGTCGGCGCAGCGCCCGGCCTCGGCCACACCGAACAGCTTCTGCTCGGTCGCCGCACCGAGCACCAGCTCGACGTGGCAGCCGCGCTCGCGCAGCGCCTCGGCGAGCCAGAAGAGCGGCGCGCTGCCGTAGCCGCCGCCGACCAGCACGCACGCCACCGGCTCCGCCGGGAGTGGGAAGGGGCGCCCCAGCGGGCCGATGACCTCGACCTCGTCGTGGGCGCGCAGCCGGGTGAGCCACTCGGTGCCCGGGCCGACCGGCGAGATGACGACGTCCACGGTGCCGCCTCGCGCGCCCGACGGGCTGGCCTTGTGGATCGAGAAGCAGCGGCGCAGCAGGTTCCCGCTGGCCGGTCCGCCGACCGCCAGCGCCACGAACTGCCCGGGACGGGCGTGCTCGGCCAGGCCCGGCGCGACGATGGTGAGGTGGTGGTAGGCGCCGGCCCGGCGCGTGGCGACGAGCTCACCGGTCACCGAGACCGGGCTCACGCGCGCGCTCCGTGCTGGACCGCCTGCTGCGCCCGGCCGTACAGGTCGAGGTCGCGCGCGTGCTCCTGCAGCGGCTTGACCCGCAGCTCACCGTGCAGCTGTGCCTCGATGCCCTGCACCGCCGCCGCGAGCTCCTGCACCGTGGTCACGATCGGCTTGTCCATCGAGGTGGTGGCCGCGCGGATGGCGTACCCGTCGGCGCGGGCGTTCGGCCCGGAGGGCGTGTTGACCACCATGGCGATCTCGCCGCTGAGGATGAGGTCGACGATGCTGGGCTCGTGCGCCGCCGACGCGTCGGGCTCGCCCCGCTCGGTCACCTTGCGAACGACCTGGGCGGTGATCCCGTTGCGGCGCAGCACCTCTGCGGTGCCGGTCGTCGCGACCAGGGTGAACCCGAGGTCAGCCAGCCGCTTCACCGGGAAGATCATGGCCCGCTTGTCGCGGTTGGCCACCGACACGAAGATGCGCCCGCGGGTGGGCAGCCCGCCGAAGGAGGCGAGCTGGCTCTTGGCGAACGCGGA
>JAICSZ010000260.1 GCA_025936615.1 Pedococcus sp.
CAGGGGTAGGTTCTCGTCTCGACCGAGCAGAACGCCTCGTTCTCGGTGAAGGGGTCGAGGTAGCCGCTGTCGTCGGGTGCGCGACCGTGCGGATGCGCCTCCGGCGCATGCTCGCGGTAGACGGCCTCGAACATGGCCGCGGCGGACTCGTCTAGCCCGTGGTAGTTCCAGAACCGGGCGATCGTGCCGCCCGCACGCAGTACGTGGGCCGCCTTGGCCATACCCAGCTCGGGATCGATCCAATGCCACGCGGCCCCGCAGGTGATCAAGTCGAACCGCCGCCCAGCGTCGTCCCAGGTCTCGAAGGACCCCACCTCCACCGGGATGCCGTGACCGCGGGCCACCTCAGCCATCCGCGGGTCCAGCTCGACACCGAGGACGGACAGGCCACGCCCGGCGAGGCCCACGGCGACCTTGCCGGTGCCGCAGCCGACGTCGAGCACCTGAGCCGGCCGCAACGTCGCAAGATCGTCGAGTAGAGCGTCGGGGTAGGTCGGACGGTAACGCTCGTACTGCCGGGCCACCGCGCCGAACGACTCGGCTCGGTCACGATCGAGGTGCAGCTCACCCGAGGACACCCGGCGATGATACGAAGGCGTGCCTGTCCCTGCTCTCTACACGTACATCACGTCTCCACGTTGAGCGGTGGGATGAGGCCGGTCAGCGCTCGGCACCGTGGCGCGGATCCGGAGCTGGCGCAGGTCGGCGAGGTAGTTGTGCAGTTGGGACAGCCGTGCGTCGGGCTGACCGCCGTTGGGGTTGTCGTGGGCGGCGCGTACCGCGTCTGCGGCGGTTCGCAGCCGCTGGTCGTTGATCTCGGTGAAATGGTCGCGCAACGCCCGGTGCATGGCGCGCAGTTGCGACCGCAACTCGTCACTCACCCGGAAGTTCACGTTGTCCATCAGTTTGGACACCGCCATCTTGGCCTCGGCCTTGCCGCGCTCGTGGCCGTTTTTTCGGTCCTCCCAGAAGGTGAACAGCCCCAACAGCACGCCAGCCCCCACGGACCAGGTGCTGATCAGCGCCAAGCCCGCGAGGCTGGTCAGCACACCGACCATGAGGACGCCGCCGTAGGACCCGCGCAGGCTGTTGACCACCCGCGCGAAGACGCCGCCGCCATTCGGTGGCTCCATCGGCCTGACTCGGCGCAACGCCTCGTCGGGCGTGACCACCCGCACCCGGGGCAGCGCCACGCCGGTATGCGACCCATCCGGGTTGCCGGCCAGCTTCGCGGCTACCTGCTCGGCCAGTTGCTGGGCGCGCTGCGCGGCCAACTGGAAGTTGGCCAGCACGCTGTCCTCGACTTTGTCGCGCACCGACTTGTCGAACTGCTGCCACTGCCGCATTGGGTTCGTCGTGGTGATGTGCTCCTCGGCGTGTTCCATCACCTCGCGGAGCCGGTCACGCAGGTCGAAATCCACCTGCGCCATCAGCTCGGTCGCGCCGTCGCTGAGCGCGAGCTGCCACTGCGCCGACAGTTGCTGGCGCCGGTCCAGTTCGGTCACCGCCCGCTGCTGCCGCTGCTGTGGTGAGTCGCCGGCGCCTGGCAGCGCATCCAGCTCACGGTTCCAGATCGTGCCCAGCTGGTCGGCGACGGCCCGCACCTCGCCGAGCACCCAGTCGCGCAGTGCTGGATCCACCCTGGTCCCGATCCGGTCGCGGAGGAACTCGAGCAGCTGCGGCACCCCGGAGGCGACCGACAGCGATTCGTCGCCCCGCTGCCGGCCGCTGTCGCACAGCGCCGAGGACACCGGCAGCAGCGGGATGGTCGGCGAGTCCAGGTTGGCTGCCTGCAGCCGCGACCGGTTAGCCCGCTGGACCTCAGCCCATCGAGGGTAGGCGTCGATCTTGGTGAGCACGCAGGCCAGCGTGGTGCCCTGCGCCCGGATCCGGGCCAGCGCGTCCAGCTCCGCCGAGCCGTATTCGTGACCCGCGTCGGAGACGAACAACACCACGTCCGCCGACCCCGGTTCCGGCACCACCGGCCGGTTCGATCCCGCAGGGCTGGCAGCGTCGACGAAGGTCGCCCCCGGCAGCCGATCGGCAGATGCGTGTTCCAGGACTTGGACCAACGAGGTGGCGCCCTGACTGGGCGCCCCGACCACCACTACACGCATCTGCCGAGCGGCTATCCGGGCGTGAGCCCTGGCCAGCCGCTCAACCGGGTCGGGCCGACCGGTAGCACCGGCCAGCCGTTTGGTCTGGTCGAGCAGGCTGATCAGCTCGGCCGACTGCATCGTCACCGACACCGCTATGTCCTCCTTGTCCTGCCTGCGCCCTGGATCAGTGCGGGACTGCGGTGTGGTCCGTGCCGGGGTGTGTGGTGTCGTGCGGCGTCGGACTGGCGGCCGGCCCGCTGTCATGCGTGGTCAGGCCACTGGACAGACCGTGCGACGGGGACGAGCCGACCCCGCTGCTCGGGTCGGACGGCGTGGCCGGCGCCGTGCTGTGCGTGGTCGGCGTGTTGTGCACGCTCGACGCCGAACCGCCCGGCGCCGTGTTGTGTGTGGTCGGCGTGCTCTGCGGGGTCGCGGTGGGGTGCACGCTCGGTGCCGGACCGTTCGACGTCGCTGGTGCCGTGCCGTGCGGGGTCGGAGTCGAGGCGTGCGACGGCTGGGACGTGGTGTTGGTCGGTTGTGGGCTCTGGCCCGAGACGGCGCCGGGCGAAGGGGAGCTGCCCAGGTCTGCCTGAGGCGCGGCCGGGTGGGACGGTTGGCCGGGCGCGTGGCCGGGCGCGCTGCGTCCGGTGTCGGCCTGGGGGCCGGTATCGGCCTGTGGCGCACCCCCGAAGCTGCCATGGCCACCGGTGAAGCCGCCACGCTGCCCGCTGTCCAGCCCGCCGCCCTGCTGACTGGGAGCGGTAGCGCCGTGCGCGTTCTGCTGGACGTCCCGGCCGGCGCTCCCGCCGCCGACGGACCCGCCCGAGTGGTGGCCTGACCCCTGGCTGGGGTTCTGGTTGAAGCTCGAACCGCGGCTCGACTCCTCGCCGCGTGGTAAGCCGGACCGCGAGTCGCTGTCGGACTGGTGTGCCGCGGTGTTCACCGTGGCGGCCTGCTGGACGCTGTGGCTAAGCGGCTCGGAACTGACGTGGGTCGAGGACTTCGGGTCTAACGGGGTGGCGTTTACCGGCGCCACCGACGCCGCGGCATTGGCGGTCGCGACGGCCGGCGCGCTCGCACCGGAAGCCACGTTCGGGCTCACCGAGGCGCCGTTGGACAACGACGGGCCGTTGGCGAACGACGGCGCGGGCGAGGAGAAAGTCGATGCGACGGGCGCGACAGGGTTCGCTGGACCGTTCTGCAAGCCGCCGAGGGACTGACCGTGCTGGTAGCCCAGGTCGCCGCGCTGTACGCCCTGACCAGTACGGTCGCTGTCGATCCCGCGCTGCACCTCGGGCTGGGCCTCGCCTCGTGAGTCAAATCCGGACTGATGCTGGGTGGTCCGAAGGTCGCGGACGTCATGGTCGCCCCGGACATCGTGCGGCACAGCCCGATCGTCCTGGCGTAGGCCGCTGTTCTGGTGCTCCAGGTCACGGTCCTCGTGCTGCACGTGGCGGTTGTCCTGCCGCTGGTCGCGGTTATCGCGGTCGTGGTCGTTCCAGCTGCGCTGGTCGCGGTCGTGGTCGCTCTGACCGTGCTGGTCACGATTGTCGTCGTCGTGGTCGTTCCGGCCGTGCTGGTCGCGGTCGTGATCGTGGTCGTTCCAGCCGCGCTGGTTACGGTCATGGTCGTTCCGGCCGTGCTGGTCACGGTTGTCGTGGTCGTTCCACACCCGCTGGTCACGGTGGTCAAGGTCGCGAACCTGGTCGTTCCAGCCCTGCCACTGGTTGTCCCCACCCCAGTGGTAGCTGTTCTCCCAGCCGCGCCAGTCGTGGTCGCTGCTGTAGTGGTTGTTGCACCATTCGCGGTAGTCGTCGTGATCCCAGTAGCTGGGTTGGTGCCAGCCAGGGGGTGGGGTCCAGCCGTGCGGAGGTTCCCAGCCCTGCGGTGCCACCCAACCGATCCCATGGTCCCAGACCGGGCCGAAGTAGTCCGCACCTGGGACCCAACCGTGCCAGTTGTCGTGGTCCTGGAAGTGCTCGCAATTCTCCCAGCCGCGCCAGTCGTGGTCGCTGCTGTAGTGGTTGTTGCACCATTCGCGGTAGTCGTCGTGATCCCAGTAGGCGGGCTGGTCCCAGCCAGGCGGTGGGGCCCAGCCGTGCGAAGGTTCCCAGCCCTGCGGTGCCACCCAACCCACACCATCGACCCAAACCGGACCGAAG
>JAICSZ010000384.1 GCA_025936615.1 Pedococcus sp.
GCCGGCGCCCCCCTCACGGTGACCGGTGACGGGAGCCAGACGAGGTCCGTCTGCTTCGTGGACGACCTCGTGGCCGGCATCCTCGCCATGGCCGGCAGCGGCGAACCCGGACCGGTCAACCTCGGGAACCCCTGCGAGCTCAGTGTCCGGCAGATCGCCGAAGACGTCATCACCGCGACGGACTCCTCGTCGACCGTGGAGCTGGTGGAGCGGCCGGTCGACGACCCGCAGGTGCGTCGACCGGACACCACCCGCGCGCGCGAGCTGCTCGGCTGGGAGCCGCGAGTGTCCTGGGATGAGGGGCTCGAGCGAACGGTGGCCTGGTTCGCCGACCAGCTGCAGGACAGCGCCTGACGGGTCACGCCGCGTCGAGCAGGCCGGCCGCGGCGTGGAGCACCTCGTCGACGCTGATCGCCTCAAGTCGTGGATCGACCACCCGCGCATGGGCATCGGCGTCGCTGGGCACCTCCGGGTGCCACAGGACGGGGTGCAGGTGCTCGTCGACGCGCGGCCCCCACTCCATCGGGGTGCTGGGTCCGAAGAGCAGGACCGAGGGTGTCTGGCAGGCGGTGGCGAGGTGGGCCACACCGGTGTCGCCACACACCACGAGCGCGGCCCCCGCCACCACGCTGGCGAGCTCGTCGAGCCCGGTGCGTCCGGAACGGTCCACGGCACCTGGCGCCAGGGCGAGCACGCCCGCACACTGCCCGCGCTCGGCCCCCCCGCCGGTGAGCACCACCGGTGTGCCCTCCCCCAGCAGCCCGCGCGCAACCGCCGCCCACCTCTCCACCGGCCACGCGCGGGCCGGGGCGGAGGCGCCCGGGTGCAGCACGGCATACCGGCCTCGTCGTTGCGCCCAGTCCGTGAGCCGCAGGTCCTCCGGGCCACACGGACCACCCACCTCACGCACCAGCGCGCACCA
The DNA here is from genome assembly GCA_025936615.1 of Pedococcus sp. The sequence continues at coordinate 923 of JAICSZ010000384.1, forward strand.
GCGGTCCACCTCGTGGACCTCGTGGGGCCACGGGGGCCCCGCGACGTGACCGGCCTCCGCACAGGCGAAGCCGACCAGTCGCCCCGGGGACAGGCCGAGCAGCAGGCGGTGGCTGCGCGGACCACGCCCGTGCAGGTTCACGGCAACCTCGGGCGGCTCGCGCAACCCAGACACCTCGAGCAGGCCCTGGTCCGCGGAGACCGTCGCATCGACCAGCGCGTGCCGCACCAGCCAGGCGCCGAGGGGCTCGGGCGCGGCCAGCACCAGGCGGGACCCCGGGAACGCCCGACGCAGACCTCGCAGGGCGGGGACGCCGGTCAGTGCGTCACCCAGCCCCAGCGCCCGCAGCACCAGGACGGTGGGCGGGGAGGTGCCCACCGCTCACGGCCAGGACGGCTCGGTGGAGGTCGTCACGACCAGCTCGCGCAGCTCCAGCCCGGGCGGCTGCTGCAGGGCCAGCACGACCGCAGCGGCGACGTCGTCCGGGTCGGCCAGCTGGGCATCCGGCCCGGGACGGTACTGCTCGGCCCGTCCGTCGAAGAAGTGGGTCCGCATGCCGCCGGGCACCAGCATCGTCACGCCGACCCGCCCCGCGAGCTCGAGGGCCAGCGCCCGCGTGAAGCCCACGACACCGAACTTGCTGGCACAGTAAGCGGTGGCGTCACCGGCTGCCCGCAGCCCCAGCGTCGACCCGACCGTGACGACCCTGCCGTGCGCCCGCTCGAGGTGCGGAAGCGCGGCGCGGACCACGGCGGCAGTGCCGATCAGGTTCACCTTGATGGTGCGCTCCCAGTCCTCGGCCGGCACCGTGGCCAGCGGCCCGCACGCATCCGTCCCGGCCGCAGTCACGACCGCGGTCGGCGGACCACACCGCTCGGCCAGCTCGGTCACCGCGGCCTCGGCCGCCCTCGCGTCGGCCAGGTCCACGACCACGTGCGGGACGTCGTCCTCGGGCTCGGCCCGGTCCAGGACGGCGACCCTGCCGCCGGCCTTGACCACCGCCCGCGCGACGGCCTGCCCCAGCCCGCTCGCGGCGCCGGTGACGTAGACGTTGTCCAGTGCTGTCTCGGTCATGTCTCTCCTCAGGTGATTTCGTCCAGAATCTGCGTGGTTCCGTGACCGTCGAGGTACGGCAGGCTCACGACCTGGCCGCCCCAGGCGCGGACCGCCGTCGTCTCGGGCAAGCTGTCGACGTCGTAGTCCCCGCCCTTGGCCCAGACGTCCGGTCGTAGCTCACGCAGGGCGCGCGTCGGTTCGTCCTCGTCGAAGACCACCACGGCGTCGACCGCGCGCAGTGAGGCGAGCACCGCGGCTCGGTCTGCGGCGGTGTGCACGGGCCGGCCGCGGCCCTTGATCCGGCGGACCGAGTCGTCGGAGTTGAGCAGCACGACGAGGCAGTCGCCGAGGGCACGGGCGGCGGACAAAGACGCCACGTGCCCGGCGTGCAGCAGGTCGAAGCACCCGCCCGTTGCCACCACCGTGCCCCCACGGGCACGCACCCGGACCACGACGGCCCCGGCGTCGGCGACAGCATCGGAGGTTGCCGGGCTGCGCGACAGGGGGGAACGGTCCCGGTGGAACGAGGCGGCGCCACCGCAGGCGACCCACTGGGAGGCGGTCGCCACCGCCTCGGTGACGGCCTCCGACGGCAACGCCCCGTGCGTCATCGCAACGGCGGCGGTCGCGGCGAACTGGTCGCCCGCGCCGCACGGGTCGCCGACGCAGCCAGCCGGCGCGGGCACGAACAGCGGCGCCTCGGCACCACTGGACAGCCAGGCGCCCTCGCTGCCACAGGTCACCGCGACCGCTGCGGCGGACCAGCGCTCCCGTAGCCGCACCGCCGCCGTTCCTGGTTGGGCAGCCCTCGACAGGGCCACCCGTGCCTCGGCGAGGTTCGGCGTGACAAGGGCAGCGCCGACGACGGGCCGGGGCCCACGGGGATGCGGGTCCCACACGACGCGCGGGCCCGAGCCCTCCCCCTCGAGCAGCCTGCGCAGTCCCGGGTGCGCGGCCGTGCCAGCACCGTAGTCAGAGACCAGGACGGTGCTGCTGGCACCGATCCGGTCCCGGACCGCGGCGGGGATGTCGCCCTCGGGGGCCGCC
>JAICSZ010000388.1 GCA_025936615.1 Pedococcus sp.
GGAGGCCGCCACGACGGCCGGCCTGCACACCTCCGGCGCCGTGAACGCGTGCGAGGACTGGACCGCCACCAGGCTCGTGGCCCCCAGGACGGCGCGCCGCTGACGCCGCTGGCAGACTGCCGGGCATGAGCCCCACCACCTCCCCCCTCGCGGTCGGCGAGGACGCCCCCGACTTCACCCTCAAGGACCAGAACGGCCAGGACGTGAACCTGTCCTCGTTCCGGGGTGACAAGAACGTCGTCATCGTGTTCTACCCGTTTGCGTTCTCGGGCATCTGCACCGGCGAGCTGTGCGAGATCCGCGACGACCTCGGCTCCTTCGTCGCCGACGACGTCCAGGTGCTGGGGATCTCCTGCGACCACATGTTCAGCCAGCGAGCGTGGGCCGACAAGGAGGGCTACTTCTTCCCGCTCCTGTCGGACTACTGGCCGCACGGTGCGGTCGCCAGGTCCTTCGGGGTGTTCCACGACAAGGCGGGCGCCGCGCTGCGCGGCACCTTCCTCGTCGACACCGACGGCGTGGTCCGCTGGTCGCTGGTCAACGAGATCGGCCAGGGCCGCGACTTCTCCGGCTACCGGGAGGCGCTGGCCGCGCTCCGCTGAGCCGGCCGCCCACCAAGGGCAACAGCGCCGGTATGCCGCCTGCGCGGCATACCGGCCCTGCTCACCTCCGCCTCACCCGAGGATGAGGACCGTGGTCACGGCGTCGGTGGGGTGATCTTGACCTGCGCGGACATGTTGCCCTTCATCGCCTTCGCCACGTTGATGACGGTGCCGTAGCCGACGCCCTGGTCGCCCGGGTTGCCGCTACCGCTGACGTCGGGGAAGCCGAAGTCGAGCCCGTAGTAGTCCGTCGCCGGGCTGCCGTCCGCGTTGACGATCCGGAAGGTGTACGGCGAGTTGCGCTGCGACGGCACGACCGTCGAGGCGTCTGCGTCGCGGTAGTAGAACCCGTTGTCTTCCGGGTCGGGCTCGTTCTCCACCAGCTCGAGGCCCGGGTACCAACCCTGGTCGTCGGTGAAGGTGCTCACCGGCGCCTGGACAGGGAAGGTGTTGCACGCCTCACCGGTGAAGTCGGCCTTCGTCTGGCACTCCTTGAACGAGTAGGTCCCGAACAGGTTGAAGGCGACGTTCGACGACTGCGGCCGCGACGGCAGGTTCTTCAGGATGCTCGGGTCGAGGGCGGCGTTCGCACCGCTGCGGCGCAGTGGGTCGAAGTGGCTGTCGACCAGGAGCAGGCCGCCCTTGGCACCCGCACTCGGCAGGTCCGTGAGGGTGTTGAGCACGTGGTTGACGTTGCCGTACGACGTGTCGCGGTACCACACGAGGGCACCCGGCGCGTTGTACCTGATCTTCTCGACCTTCCACGCACCGTCGCCGCCGAGCTTCTGGTACGTCGTGTCGTAGGCGTACTGCAGGCCCTTGTCGAAGCCGTCGAAGTTGCGCCACTCCACCATGTAGTACTGCGCCTGGCTCGAGTGGCCCGGGTCGAGGACCCAGCCCGTGCCCGTGGTGTCGACGAAGGTGCCGACCGTGGCGGTCCAGCCGTTGTTGGCCTCGGCGTCGTCGCTCCAGGTGGTGGTCCCGCCGTTGGTCACCGACAGGTCGTCGGTGAACCAGCCCGTGTCCTCGAAGGCCGCATCGGTGGCGTACAGCAGTCGGACCTTGACCGACTGTCCCGAGAACGGCGTCAGGTCCACGTAGTGGTGGGCCCAGCCGGCCGTGGCCCCGGTGAGGCCGTACTTCTTGCCGCCGTAGTCGGCCATCCGGCCATTGGGGTCGGCGTAGCCGTCCGGCGTGGACACCTCGGCGCCGGCCTCGTTGTAGACCTTCTGCTCGGTCCATGTGCTGCCACCGTCGGTCGAGACCTCGACGAAGCCCATGTCCCAGTCCTGCTCGATGTGGTAGTTGTTCCACATCCAGAACCGGGCGTCCGTGGCGCCGGCCGGCACGTCGACGTCGCGGGCGAGGGTGTTCTTGGCCCAGGACTGGTCCGCGCTGGAGTACCACATCAGCTCGCCGCTGTGCGGGGTCGCCAGGTTGAGCGTCTTGTTGGGCAGGTTGATCTTGACGCCGTCCGCGGTGCCCTTGGGCGTGCGGCTCGTCTGGCCCACGACCACAGTGCGGGGGTCGTCACCGGGGTTGACGACCACCGGGTCCGCCCAGCCGAGGACCCACTTGTCCCAGATGCCCATGTGCGTCGGCATCGACTGGAAGATCGGGCCGGAGTGCGAACCCGAGGACATGAGGTCCCAGAAGTCGATGTCGGAGTCGCCGCCGCTGCCCGTGTCGTAGAGGTCAGGCAGGCCGAGGTCGTGGCCGTACTCGTGGGCGAACACGCCCACACCGGAGTCCTCCGGCTGGACGATGTAGTTGGACAGCCGCAGGTTGGTGCCGGGGACCGGTGCGCCACCGGCCACCGCCGAGGAGTGCGCCCAGATGGCATACGGGCCCTCGGCTCCGCCGCCACCGGACTTGTCCTCGCCGGCGTGGACCAGCACGACGTGGTCGATGATGCCGTCCGGCTCGTAGACGTTGCCGTCGCCGTCGCGGTCACCCTGGTCCTCGAGGTCGTAGTCGGCCCAGGGGAAGCTCGGGTCCGCTTGCGCCACTGCAGCCACGGCGTCGATCGGCAGCTGGCCGGGGCCGAGCGGGTTGTCCGGGTGGCCCTGCATGTCCTGGATGGCACCGTAGACCCACTTGCCCGTCTCGTCCTGGTGGCAGACCGTCGCGCCGTACCAGGCCTCGGAGTGGGGGACCGTCACCCACGGCGTTGCGGCACCGTGGACGGTGTACGCGCCCTTGGACATCTCCTCGTACATGTTCTTCATCGTGTAGCCCGAGATGTCGATGCCGGGCTTGCCGTCAGGGCCGGTGAGGTCCGGTCGAACCCGCTCGGTGATGCCCTCAGAGGTGTAGAGCATCGTGTTGTAGTGCTCGGAGGAGAAGTCCGGCACCCACATCGAGTTGTTGTCCTTGAGCTCGGAGCCCGCC
>JAICSZ010000511.1 GCA_025936615.1 Pedococcus sp.
ACATGGGCTGGATGAACGACACCCTCCGCTACCTCAAGGAGGACCCGGTCCACCGGCAGTACCACCACAACCTGCTGACGTTCTCGTTGATGTACGCGTACAGCGAGAACTACCTGCTGCCCATCAGCCACGACGAGGTGGTGCACGGCAAGGGGTCGATGCTGCGCAAGGTGCCCGGCAGCCGCTACGACCAGCTCGCGACGGTGCGCGCCTTCCTCGCCTACCTCTGGAGCCACCCGGGCAAGCAGCTCATCTTCATGGGCACGGAGTTCGCCCAGGAGGCTGAGTGGGCCGACGGCCGCTCGCTCGACTGGTGGCTGCTCGACCACGCCGCGCACTACCGCGTCCACAACCTGGTCAAGGAGCTCAACCGCGTCTACCAGGGCAACCCCTCGCTGTGGGCGCTGGACACCGACCCGGCCGGCTTCGAGTGGCTCGACGCCAACGACAACGCGGGAAACACTTACTCCTACCTGCGGTTCGGGACGCGTGACCGGCAGGGTGCCGTGCTCGCGGTGGCGGTCAACTTCGGCGGCCTGGCCCGCGACGGGCTGCGGCTCGGCGTCCCGCGCGGCGGTGAGTGGCAGGTGGTCCTCGACACGAGCGGCTACGACGAGCTCGGCACCCCGAGCCAGGCGGGCGTCGTGCTCACGGCACAAGAGCAGCCAGCGCACAACCAGCCCTACTCCGTCGAGGTGCGGGTCGCGCCGCTGTCGACCGTCTACCTCGCGCCCGTGGACCCCGACTGACCCAGGAGCAGACATGACCGATCCGCGTGCCGGACAGCCCGCCGAGCCGTCCGACCTCGTCGACCTGCCACACCTCGTCACCGCCTACTACACGCTCACCCCCGACCCGGACGACGTCGACCAGCAGGTGGTCTTCGGCACCTCGGGCCACCGCGGGTCCAGCCTTCGGACGGCCTTCAACGAGGCGCACATCCTGGCCACCACCCAGGCGATCTGCGACTACCGCAAGCAGCAGGGCTACGACGGGCCGCTGTTCGTCGGCCGGGACACGCACGGGCTCTCGGAACCGGCATGGGCCTCCGCGCTCGAGGTCCTCGCAGCCAACGACGTCACGGTGCTGGTCGACGACCACGACGGCTACACGCCCACCCCCGGGGTGAGCCACGCCATCATCAAGGCGAACTCGGGTCGCACGACGGGCCCCGGCCTCGCTGACGGCATCGTGGTGACCCCCTCCCACAACCCGCCCAGTGACGGCGGCTTCAAGTACAACCCTCCCCACGGCGGCCCGGCCGACTCGGACGCGACGAGGCAGATCGCCGCCCGTGCCAACGAGCTGATCGCCAGCGGGCTCGCGGACGTTCGGCGTGTGCCGTTCACCCGCGCCCGCGCGCACGCGCAGCCCTACGACTTCATGGGCTCCTACGTCGACGACCTCACCGAGGTCGTCGACCTGGCCCGGATCAAGGACGCGGGCGTGCGCATCGGGGCAGACCCGCTCGGCGGGGCCAGCGTGGAGTACTGGGGGGCGATCGCGGAGCGGCACGGGCTCGACCTCACGGTGGTCAACCCCAAGGTCGACCCGCAGTTCGGGTTCATGACCCTGGACTGGGACGGCAAGATCCGCATGGACT
>JAICSZ010000391.1 GCA_025936615.1 Pedococcus sp.
CCTCCGTTGGCGTCGAAGCACGAGGAGTACAGGATTGCGTCGTCGGTGCCGAGGAAGTCGGCGACCGCCCGCTCGAGGCGCTTGTGCAGCTCCTGGGTGCCGCAGATGAACCGCACGCTGGCCATCCCGAAGCCCCACTCCCGCAACGCCTCCGCTGCGGCCGCCTCGACATCCGGGTGGTCGGCCAGGCCCAGGTAGTTGTTGGCGCAGAAGTTCAGCGCCTCGGTGCGCGCGGTGCGGATGTGCGCCGACTGCGGTGAGGTCAGCTCGCGCTCGTGCTTGTACAGGCCGGCGTCCTCGATCTCCTTGAGGGTGGCGGCAAGCTCGTCCTTGACGGTGTCGTACACGGGCGCTCCTTCAGCTCCAGTCCATGATGACCTTGCCGCACTGTCCCGACCGGGCCGCGGCGAAGGCGTCCTGCCACTGCTCGGCAGGGAAGCGGTGGGTGATGACCGACGCGATCCGTTCGCGCAGCACGGCGGAGTTGCCGAGCATCGAGCTCATGGCGTACCACGTGTCGTACATGTCGCGGCCGTAGATGCCCTTGATGGTGATCATGTGGGTGATGACCTTGCCCCAGTCGACCGGGAACGGGTCCTTGGGCAGCCCCAGCATCGCCACCCGGCCACCGTGGTTGAGGTTGGCGAGCATGTCCTCGACGGCGCTCGGCACCCCGGACATCTCCAGCCCGATGTCGAAGCCCTCCTTCATCCCGAGCTGGTCCATCGCCTCGCGCAAGTTGCTCGTGGCGGCGTTCACCACCAGGTCGGCGCCGGCGCCCTTGGCCAGGCCCAGCCGGTAGTCGCTGACGTCGGTGACCACGACGTGCCGGGCGCCGACGTGTCGGGCGATCGCGGCCGCCATCACCCCGATGGGCCCGGCTCCGGTGATCACCACGTCCTCACCGGCCATCGGGAACTGCAGAGTGGTGTGGGTGGCGTTGCCGAACGGGTCGAACACCGCCGCCAGGTCCGGGTCAAGGTCGTCGGGCTGGACCCACACGTTCGAGGCGGGGATGACGACGTAGTCGGCGAACGCCCCGTCGCGGTTCACGCCCACGCCCTTGGTGTTGATGCACATGTGTCGCCGACCTGCCCGGCAGTTGCGGCAGGTGCCGCACACGATGTGGCCCTCACCGGAGGCGCGCTGGCCCACCTGCACGCTGGTGACGTCCTCGCCGACCTCCACCACCTCGCCGTAGAACTCGTGCCCGATCGTCATCGGCGGCTGCACGGTCGAGGCCGCCCAGTCGTCCCACTGCTCCAGGTGCAGGTCGGTGCCGCACAACCCGGCCCGCAGCACCCGCAGCTTGACGTCGTCCGGCCCCACGGGAGGCTCCGGCACGTCCACGAGCTCGAGTCCCGGACCGGCCTTGGTCTTCACGAGTGCGCGCACGTCGCCCACCATAGTGAGGCACTGGTGAAGGGAGGTATGCCGCGTGGCCGGGCCGCGCGGCATAGGGTCACCACCATGGCGCGCTACCTGGACGTGCACCCGGTCGACCCGCAGCCCAGGGTGATCGGGCAGGCCGTCGCGCTGGTCCGCGACGGTGGGCTGATCGCCTACCCGACCGACTCGGGCTACGCACTCGGGTGCGCGCTGGGCAACCAGGACGGCAAGGAGCGGATCGTGCGGATCCGCCACCTCGACGACCGGCACCACTTCACGCTCGTGTGCCGCGACTTCGCCCAGCTCGGTCAGCTGGTGCACATCGACAACACGGTCTTCCGGGCGGTGAAGGCCTCCACGCCCGGGCCCTACACGTTCATCCTGCCGGCGACCCGCGAGGTGCCCCGTCGCCTGCTGCACCCGAAGAAGAAGACCGTGGGGGTGCGCATCCCGAGCAACCGAGTCGTCCAGGCGCTGCTCGCGGAGCTGGGTGAGCCGCTGCTGTCCAGCACCTTGATCCTCCCCGGTGAGAGCGACCCGATGACCGAGGGGTGGCTGGTCAGGGAGGAGCTCGACCACCAGGTGGACGCCGTCCTCGACTCGGGGGAGTGCGGGACCGAGCCGACCACTGTCGTGGACTTCTCCGGCGGACCTGCCGAGGTGGTGCGCCTCGGCGCCGGCGACCCCAGCCGGTTCGGGTAGGTCCGGTCAGCGAAGCCGGTCGAGCAGCCTGACCGCATCGTGGGGGGCGTGCCCTCTTGCGTCGTTGTCGAAGTAGACGTGCACGTCGTGGTCCTCGTCCAGCCAGCCGCGGCACTGCTCGGCCCAGCGGTCGAGCGACTCGTCGGTGTACCCACTGGCGTAGAGCTCGGTCTCACCGTGCAGCCGCACGTAGCGGAAGTCGCTCGTGGCATCCGGCATCTGTGGCCAACGCCCGGCGCTGTCCGCGACCACCATGCAGATGTCGTTGCGCCGCAACACCTCTCGCGCCTCGGCGGACTCGAAGCTGGGATGCCGGGGCTCAAGGGCGTGCCGCACAGGTCGGTCGGAGAGGGGAGTGGTGAGCACTCGGTCCTCGGCCAGCTTGTCGTCGTGCCGCGCCGCGAGCCGGCCGGCCTCGACAGTGGTGCGCGGCAGGAGGCCGAAGAAGCCCTCCAGCCGCTCCTCGTCGAAGGAGAGGCGCTCGGGCAGCTGCCACAGCACCGGCCCCAGCTTGTCACCGAGGGCCAAGACCCCCGAGGCGAAGAAGTTGGCCAGTGCGCTCTCCACGCCGGCGAGCTTCTTCATGTGCGTGATGAACCGCCCACCCTTGACCGCGAAGAGGAAGCCGTCGGGGACAGCAGCCGACCACGCGGCATACGAGCTGGGTCGTTGGAGGGAGTAGAAGGACCCATTGACCTCCACGGCGCTCATCCGCTCTGCTGCGTAGGTGAGCTCGAGGCGCTGGGGGAGGCCCTTGGGGTAGAAGTCACCCCGCCAGCGGGGGTAGCGCCAACCGGAGACGCCGATCCTCACCTCAGGCATGAGTCCGGACGCCTCACATCTCCTCGTGGGTGTCCGGGTCGCCGCCGAACCGTCGGCCGTC
>JAICSZ010000443.1 GCA_025936615.1 Pedococcus sp.
ACCCCGACGCCGCAACGGGTCAGGCCGGGATCGACCCCGAGTACGCGCACTGGTGCAGGCTCCTCACGTCCGAACAGGTGTTCGGCGCCCACGCTACACATGACGGGCCGCCGTTCCGGTCCAACACGCCCGGTCCGACCGCTACTCGTCGTCCTCGAGCTCGGCGAGGACGTCGTCGGGGATGTCACCGTTGGCGAAGACGTCCTGGACGTCGTCGGAGTCCTCGAGCGCCTCGATGACCCGGATCATCCTGCGGGCTCCGTCGGCGTCGAGCGGCACCTGCAGGTTGGGCACCCATGAGGCCTCGGCCGAGTCGTAGTCGATGCCGGCGTCCTGCAGCGCGGTGCGCACGGACACGACGTCGGTGGCCTCGGAGACGATCTCCCAGGTGTCGCCGTTGTCGTTGACGTCCTCGGCGCCGGCCTCCAGCACCACTTCGAGGATGTCGTCCTCGGACTTGCCGTCCTTGGGGACCAGCACGACGCCCTTGCGGTTGAACACATAGGCCACCGAGCCGGGGTCGGCGAGCTGGCCGCCGTTGCGGGTCAGGGCGGTGCGCACCTCGGCGGCGGCGCGGTTTCGGTTGTCGGTGAGGCACTCGATCAGCACCGCGACACCGCCGGGTGCGTAGCCCTCGTAGGTGATGGTCTGCCAGTCGGCGCCGCCAGCCTCCGCCCCGGAGCCGCGCTTGACCGCGCGGTCGATGTTGTCGTTGGGGACCGAGGTCTTCTTGGCCTTCTGGATCGCGTCGTAGAGCGTGGGGTTGCCGGCCGGGTCGCCGCCACCGGTGCGCGCCGCGACCTCGATGTTCTTGATGAGCTTGGCGAAGAGCTTGCCGCGCTTGGCGTCGATGGCAGCCTTCTTGTGCTTCGTGGTGGCCCATTTGCTGTGGCCGCTCATGCGTTGCCTCTCACGATCTCGACGAACAACTGGTGGAACCGGTGGTCCCCGCTCACTTCCGGGTGGAAGGAGGTGGCCAGCAGCGGTCCCTGGCGAACGGCGACGATCCTACCTGCGGCTGGTCCGTCCTCGACCTTGGCCAGCACGTCGACCGCCTCGCCCACCTCCTCGACCCACGGTGCCCGGATGAAGATGGCCCGCATCGGCGTGCCACCGATGGCGCGGATGTGCAGGTCGTGCTCGAAGGAGTCCACCTGGCGCCCGAAGGCGTTGCGCCGCACCGTCATGTCGATGCCGCCGAGGGTCTGCTGGTCGGGACGGCCGTCGGCGATCCGGTCGGCGAGCATGATCATGCCGGCGCACGAGCCGTATGCCGGCATGCCGGCTCCCAGCCGCGCGCGCAGCGGCTCGTAGAGCCCGAAGGCGCGGACCAGCTTGTCGATGGTCGTGGACTCGCCGCCGGGGATCACCAGCGCGTCGACGGCGTCCAGCTCGGTGGGACGGCGCAGCGGTGTCGCCCGTGCGCCGGCCTCCTCGAGGACGTGCAGGTGCTCGCGCACGTCTCCCTGCACGGCGAGGACACCGATGCTCGGCTTCACGGTCACGGCCGGAATGCTACGACCGAGCCGTAGGCTGCCCGGCATGGGGCAAGGCGAGGTGACCGTCCGCGCACGGAAGTCGACGGACCTGCCGGTCCTCGCCGAGGTCCTCGAGGAGCAGCAGCCGCACACCGGGTACCCCCAGCGCTGGCCACTCCCCTTCCCGGCGGAGCAGTTCCTGACCCGGCCCGGCGAGCTCGGTGCCTGGGTGGCCACGCTGGGCCACGACCCGACCCCGGTCGGCCACGTCTCGGTGACCACACCGGGGTCCGGCCCAGAGGTCGACGGCTGGGTCGCCGGTGTTGGGCGGCCGGCCGAGGAGCTGGCTGCGGTCTCAGTCCTGTTCGTCGACCACAGGGTGTCCGGACGTGGTGTCGGCGGCGCCCTGTTGGACGCGGCAGTGAGCTTCATCCGGGAGTCGGGTCGGGCCCCGGTCCTGGACGTGGTGCAGGAGACGGCGAACGCGGTGCGGCTCTACCAGCGGCACGGCTGGCAGGTGGTCGGCGAGGCGCGCCCGTGGTGGCTGCCCACCGACCACCTGCCGGTGCTGCTCATGGTGCTGCCGGACGGAGCCGGCGTGGTGGATGCGGTCCAGGCCAGCGCCACGCAGTAGATGCGAAGGGGTCGCCCTACGTCGGGGGTTACCAGCCGCGTTCCGCCAGCCGGTGCGGCTGCGGGATCTCGTCGACGTTGATGCCGACCATGGCCTCTCCGAGGCCGCGGGAGACCTTGGCGAGGACGTCGGGGTCGTCGAAGAACGTGGTCGCCTTGACGATCGCCTCGGCGCGCTGGGCGGGGTTGCCGGACTTGAAGATGCCGGAGCCGACGAACACGCCCTCGGCGCCGAGCTGCATCATCATCGCGGCGTCGGCCGGGGTGGCG
>JAICSZ010000515.1 GCA_025936615.1 Pedococcus sp.
CTCCATGGCCTCCATCCGCACGCCGTCGCCGCCGCCGAAAAGGTTCCAGTAGTCCAGCGAGCCCGCCTGACGGTGGGCGACCGACAGCCCGCTCAGAGCCCCGGCCGAGCCGCAGGAGGACAGCGTCGACGCGGCCACACCGCCCAGCGTCACCGCCCCCACACCGCGCAGCAGCTGCCTCCTGCTGAGCCCTGCCCCGAGCACTCCCCGCTCCGGATGTGGTGCTCCCATGGCGCTGTCCTTCCTCGCTTGCTGCTCAGGCTCCGCCGGCGGTCGTGTCCACCAGCACCGCCGCCCACGACTCCGGTGGCATCCGCAGCGTGGTCGTGCCGTCCTCGGTGCGTTCGTCGGGCAGCTCGACCGGCCGCGCCAGCTCCGCGGCCTCGGCGCCCTCGAGAGGACCCTTGTCGTCGGCCGCGAGCACCCGGGCCGACCGGACCGTCCAGGACCCGAAGGCGCGGTGCTCGACGTCCACCCTCGTCTCCGTGGTCGCGCGGTTGGTCACGAAGAGCGCCACCTGTCCCGAGTCGGGGTCGTGGGTGGCGGCCGCCGCGACGACGGGGACGTCCCCGTGGCGCGCCGTGCCCGTCTCGGGCGTCGAGACCCGCGCGGTGAGGCTGCGGCCGCGAGCGGTCGTGAACGTGGTCGCCATCGGGAAGAAGATCGACTGACGCCAGGCGGCTCCGCCGGGCTCGGTCAGGATCGGGGCGATCACGTTGACCAGCTGGGCCTGGCAGGCCACGCGGACCCGGTCGGAGTGGTTGAGCAGGCTGACCAGCAGGTCGCCGACCACCACGGCGTCCAGCTTGCTGTAGACGTCCTCGATGCGAGGCCCGGAGACGTCGACGGCGGTGTTCTCGGGGCCGGCGAACCTGCTCTGGTACCACACGTTCCACTCGTCGAAGGAGATGCCGAGCCGGCGCCGGCTGTGCTTGCGGGCGGCGACGGCGTCCACGGTGGCGACCACGTCCTCGATGAACCGGTCCATGGCCGCGCCCGAGGCCAGGAAGCTGGCCCGGTCTCCGTCGTGCTCCTGGTAGTAGGCGTGCATGGAGACGTAGTCCACGACGTCCCACGCGTGCTCGAGGACCGTCGACTCCCAGTAGCCGAAGGTCGGCATGTGGTGGTGCGAGCTGCCGCAGGCGACGAGCTCGATGGTGGGGTCGACGAGCTTCATCGCCCGGCCGGCGGCGGTGGCCAGCTCGCCGTACGTCTGGGCGTCGGTGTGGCCGGTCTGCCACGGGCCGTCCATCTCGTTGCCCAGGCACCACAGCCTCACGTCGTACGGCGAGGGGCTGCCGTTGCGGCGACGCCGGTCGGACCAGTAGGTGCCCTCCGGGATGTTGCAGTACTCAACGAGCTGGGCCGCGTCCACGATGCCGCCGGTGCCGAGGTTGACCGCCATCATCGGCTCGACACCGCGCCGGGCGGCCCAGCGGAGGAACTCGTCGGTGCCGACCTGGTTGGTCTCGATGGACCGCCACGCCAGGTCGAGCCTCGTGGGTCGGCCCTCCTTGGGCCCGACACCGTCCTCCCACTGGTAGTTGGA
>JAICSZ010000177.1 GCA_025936615.1 Pedococcus sp.
AAGGAAGTCTCGTGCTCCGCACCCATGAGGCCGGCACCCTGCGTGCCGGCTCGCAAGGACATGTTGGTCAGTCCGTGGTCTTGTGTGGCTGGGTCGCTCGTCGGCGCGATCACGGCGGAGTGGCGTTCCTGGACCTGCGCGACGCGAGCGGCGTGGCCCAGGTGGTGGCCCGTGACGAGGTTCTGGCCGAGGGCGGCGCCCACGACCTGCGCAACGAGTACTGCGTGCGGGTCGTGGGTGACGTGCGCGAGCGGCCGGAGGGCAACGCGAACGCCGACCTGCCGACGGGCGAGATCGAGGTGGTCGCCAAGGAGCTGGAGGTGCTCAACCCCAGTGCCGCACTGCCCTTCCAGATCGACGAGCGCGTCACGGTCGGCGAGGAGTCTCGGCTCAAGTACCGGTACCTGGACCTGCGCAGGCCCGGGAAGTCGTCCGCTGGCTCTGCGATCCGCTTGCGTTCCAAGGTCAACGCGGCGGCGCGCAAGGTGCTGGGGGAGCGGGAGTTCGTCGAGATCGAGACCCCCACGCTGACCCGCTCCACTCCCGAGGGGGCGCGTGACTTCCTGGTTCCGGCACGACTCGCTCCGGGCAGCTGGTACGCCCTGCCGCAGAGCCCGCAGCTGTTCAAGCAGCTGCTCATGGTGGCCGGGATGGAGCGGTACTACCAGATCGCCCGCTGCTACCGCGACGAGGACTTCCGCGCCGACCGCCAGCCCGAGTTCACCCAGCTCGACATCGAGATGAGCTTTGTCGAGCAGGACGACGTGCTCGAGCTCGGAGAGGCGGTCGTCACCGAGGTCTGGAAGCTCATCGGCGTCGACCTCGAGACGCCCTTCCAGCGGATGACGTACGCCGACGCCATGGCTCGGTTCGGCACCGACAAGCCCGACCTGCGCTTCGGCAACGAGCTGGTCGACTGCACGGAGTACTTCACGGACACGCCGTTCCGGGTGTTCCAGTCCGAGTACGTCGGCGCGGTCGTCATGCCCGGTGGCGCGTCACAGCCACGCAAGCAGCTCGACGCCTGGCAGGACTGGGCGAAGAGCCGTGGGGCCAAGGGCCTTGCCTACGTGCTCGTGCAGGAGGACGGCGAGCTCGGCGGCCCGGTCGCGAAGAACCTCTCGGACCAGGAGCGCCAGGGCCTCGCAGCCCAGGTCGGCGCACAGCCCGGCGACTGTGTCTTCTTCGCCGCCGGCGCACGGAAGCCCTCGCGCGCACTACTAGGTGCGGCGCGACTCGAGATCGGGCGGCGCTGCAACCTCATCGACGAGGACGCGTGGTCCTACCTCTGGGTCCTCGACGCGCCGCTGTTCGAGCCCTCGTCCGAAGCGGTGGCCGCCGGCGACGTGGCTGTCGGTGGCGGTGCGTGGACCGCGGTGCACCACGCCTTCACCTCGCCGAAGAAGGAGTTCGAGGACACCTTCGACACCGACCCCGGGCCGGCCCTCGCCTACGCCTACGACATGGTGTGCAACGGCAACGAGATCGGTGGTGGCTCGATCCGTATCCACCGCCGTGACGTGCAGGAGCGGGTCTTCAAGGTCATGGGCCTGTCGCCCGAGGACGCGCAGGAGAAGTTCGGCTTCCTCCTCGACGCCTTCCAGTACGGTGCCCCGCCGCACGGCGGCATCGCGTTCGGCTGGGACCGCATCGTCTCGTTGCTCGCGGACACGGAGTCGATCCGCGACGTCATCGCCTTCCCCAAGACCGGTGGTGGCTACGACCCGTTGACTGCGGCGCCGGCCCCCATCACCCCGGAGCAGCGCAAGGAGGCGGGCGTCGACGCCAAGCCGGCCGACGACGCCCCCGCGCCGCAGGGCGCCGAAGAGGTCAACCCGAAGCAGAGCTGAGGTGCTCCGCGCGCTGCTCTGGGACGCCGACGGCGTCCTGCAGCATTCGCCTGTGGGGTGGGTCGAGGCGCTCGACGCCGCCGGTGGCCCGGGCTTTGCGGAGGCGGTGTTCGAGGCCGAGCTGGGCGCGATGCGTGGCTCGGAGCCGCTGCGACTGACGCTCGAGCGAGTCCTGGAAGGCTGGCCCGACGCGCGGACCGACGTCCCGGCGCTGCTCGAGCTCTGGGAGCGTGCGGTGGTCGACGAGGCCGCCATGGAGCTCGTCGCAGAGGTGCGTGCCGCGGGTGTCCACTGCGCCCTGGCCACCAACCAGCAGGACCACCGGCGCACCTGGATGCGCGACCACCTCGGGCACGACGCCCGCTTCGACCGCGTCTACTACTCGTGTGAGATCGGCGCGGCGAAGCCCGAGAAGGAGTTCTTCCGCCACATCCTCGACGACCTCGACCTCCCCGCCGCTGCGGTCGGGTTCGTCGACGACAGCCCCGCGAACGTGCAGGCGGCACTCGACGTCGGACTCCACGCGGTCCGACACGACCCCGCGTCGGGCGCCCAGAAGCTGCGTAACGAGGTCTGGGCACTGCTCACCGCCGCGACCTAGGCCAAGCTCCCAGCCAAGCGGCTTCCCAGGTGCGACGAAAAGTGATATCACTTAGATGTCTATTTCATCTCGGGAGGCAGGCATGAACAACACACTCGAGCCCAGCGGCGCCGACCCGGTGTCGCAGCCGCCGGCCACCGAGCCCGTCGGCCACCAGGGCGCCAGGGTCGATGTCGCCGAGCGACCTGCCTGGGCGGTCGACGGCTTCCTCGCGCTCGGGGTGGCACTCGTCCTCGTGGCTGTCATGGTGTGGATCGGCACGGGCATGGCCAGCTCCACGGAGTCGACAACAGGCCGGTCGTGGATCGTGGCTGGCCTCGCGTTGGTGGTCGTGCTCATCGCCTCGTCGCTGGTCGTCGTGTCGCCCGGCACCACCAAGGTCGTGCAGTTCTTCGGCCGGTACGTCGGGACGACTCGGCGCAACGGGCTCAGCATGGTGGTGCCGCTGACGACGCGTCGCACCGTGTCGATCCGGGTGCACAACTTCGAGACCAACGCGCTCAAGGTCAACGACGCGAGCGGCAACCCGGTGGAGATCGCGGCCATCGTGGTGTGGCAGGTGGCCGACACGGCCCGGGCGAGCTTCGCGGTGGAGCGGTACCAGGACTTCGTGCGGGTGCAGTCCGAGGCCGCACTGCGTCACGTTGCCACAACCCGGCCGTATGACGACCCCACTGGCGACGAGGAGTCCCTGCGGGGGTCCACAGACCTGGTGTCGGCAGAGCTGGCCCACGAGGTGGCGGAGCGGGTGGCGGTCGCCGGGGTGGAGATCGTCGAGGTGCGGATCAGCCACCTCGCCTACGCGCCGGAGATCGCTCAGGCGATGCTGCGCCGGCAGCAGGCCAGCGCCGTGGTGGCGGCACGCTCTCGCATCGTCGAGGGCGCGGTCGGCATGGTCGAGATGGCCCTCGAGCGGCTCGAGTCCCAGGCCATCGTCGAGCTCGACGACGAGCGTCGTGCTGCCATGGTGTCCAACCTGCTGGTTGTGCTCTGCAGCGAGCAGAGCGCCTCGCCGGTCCTCAACACGGGCAGCCTCTACACCTGACCGTGCCCGAGCAGCCAGCACGTCCCCGGCCGGAGCGGCACCAGGTCCCGCTCCGGCTCGACCCTGCCGTCCCCGCGGCACTGTCCCGGTGGGCCGCCGACGAGCTGCGCAGCGTCAACGCCCAGATCGAGCTGGTCATCCGGCGCGCCTTGGCGGAGGCGGGGCGGGAGCCCAAGGGCGCGGACCCGGTGCGCCGCCGTGGACGGCCTCGCAAGTCGGGGCAGGACGCGCCCTAGGCAACCGGCTGCGGCATGGAGCCACTCTGGGGCTGTCCGTCGACGAGCACCTCGGCGCGTTCGCTCCAGAACGCGACAAGGCCCTTGACAGGCTCGGCCTCGTGGAGAGGGTCGGGGTAGACCCAGGCGATGTCACACCCCCGGTCACCATCGGCGGCGTCGGTCGTCCTGACACTGAGGTAGCCCGCCACGCCCTTGTAGGCACAGGTCGTGTGGGTGTCGGAAGGGGACAACAGGTCCATCCGGACGTCCTCGGCCGGCAGGTACCACCGGACTGGCAGGTGAGTCTCGAACAGGGCAACCGACCGGTCGGACTCGGCCAGCACGACCCCGTCGAGCTGCACCCGCACGTGCCGGTCGCTGGGGAGGATGTCGATCCGCTTGAACGGGTCGTGTGGGTGGCCAAGCACCGGCTGGTCCTCCTCCACCCACGCGAAGCGCGCGAAGTCCACCACCACCCGGCCGCCCAGGTCGGCATCGTCTGGACGGAACGCCACCTCGCCGAGGTCCGCATGTCCCTTCAGACCCAGGGCAGAGCCGGCCGTGGTGTGCCAGTCGAAGTGACCCGGCGCCAGCACCGGTGGGAGCTGCTCGGGCGGCGTGGTACCCGAAACCTCGGTCAGCACGAGGGAAAAGTCCTCCTGCGGGACGGCGTACTGGGGGACCACCCTGCCCGGTTCCCACACCAGCTGCGCGTCGCGAGTGTCCAGCAACACCTCGCCATCGAGGCTGGCCCGCAGCCGCTTGGGGGTGCGCGCGGTGCGAAGCTGCCCGAGCGATTCGCGCCACTGGGCCGTGAGGTCAAGGGCCATGACGCAAGCGTGCTCCCGCTAGTGCGTTGGCGCCAGCCTGCGACTCGACCACAGGTGGTCCCCGCCGTAACCGAGCCCGTGGTACACCCGACGGGCGACGTCGTTGTGCGAGTACAGACCGAGCGTGCACACGCCGGTCTCGTGGACCGCTGCGCGCGTGAGGTGTGCCGTGACGGCCAGTCCCAGCCCCGTCCCACGTCTCGCGGGGTGCACGGTGATCCCGGACAGGATCGGCCACCCAGCCAGGTTCGGCTCCCTGACCCCGCAGGCCACCAGTCTCCCCAGCTCGTCGTGCGCCCCGACCCAGTGCTGGTCGGGGAACTCGAAGGGGCGGGCGTCAGTCGCGGGGTTCGCGAGGTCGAGCAGCGAGCGGATGTCGTCGACGTCGTTGCGGGACAACGCAACCAGTCGTGACTCGGCGGCCACGACGGGAGGCGGCGACGCGGCATACAGCCACTCCCACTCGTTGCCCTCGCCAAGGGCGAGGTGCTCCGCCACCGCGTCGAGGGAGCCACGAGACACCGTGACCCCGGTCAGGTCCGCGAGCAGGTCCTGCTCGGCCAGCCACCGCATGAGTGCACCCGCGTCGGCGGCCGGACCGATCACGACGAGGCCGAGGCGGCGGGTGTGCGTGCGCCGGGGGACGGCGACGGCGTCGCCGAGCGACCAGGCCGGGTGCTCCAGGGGGTCGGGCAGGTCGAAGCGGATGAACGGGTCGCCACTGGTTGCCTCGAGCAGCTCGGCGTGCGAGTCCAGGCG
>JAICSZ010000408.1 GCA_025936615.1 Pedococcus sp.
CGGCCGGTCCGCTGATGTTCTACGGCAAGGGCGCCGGCGGCGACCCCACCGCGAGCGCGGTGCTCGGCGACATCGTCGCCGTGGCCCGGCACCGGGTCGGTGGCGGCCGCGGGCCGGGCGAGTCGGCCTATGCGGACCTGCCGGTCCTCGAGATGGGCCAGGCCCTCACCCGCTACCACATCAGCCTCGACGTGGCCGACCGGCCGGGCGTCCTCGCCGAGGTGGCCGCCGTCTTCGCCCAGCACGGCGTCTCGATCGAGACAGTGCGCCAGCGGCTCATCCCGCCGGCCGAGGAGGGCGGCGAGGCGAGCGCCAACCTCATCGTCGTCACGCATACCGCGCCCGACGCCGCGCTGTCCGCGACCGTCGCCGCGCTCTCGGGCCTGGTCATCGTCCGCGAGGTGGTCTCCGTGATGCGGGTGGAGGGCGCCTGATGGCCACCTTGTGGCGCGGCGTGATCCGCGAGTATGCCGCGCGGTTGCCGATGCTCGTCGACGCACCCGTGGTGACGCTCCAGGAGGGCGGCACGCCGCTGATCCCTGCCGAGCGGCTCTCCGAGCGCGTCGGGGCGCAGGTGTGGGTGAAGTACGAGGGGCTCAACCCGACCGGGTCGTTCAAGGACCGCGGCATGACCACGGCGATCTCGGTCGCCGCGAAGCACGGCGCCAGGGCGGTCATCTGCGCCTCCACCGGCAACACCAGCGCGAGCGCTGCCGCCTACGCGGCCAAGGCCGGCATGGCCTGCGCGGTCCTCGTGCCCGACGGCAAGATCGCGATGGGCAAGCTGAGCCAGGCGATTGCCCATGGCGCGACGCTGCTGCAGGTCGACGGCAACTTCGACGACTGCCTGACCCTGGCGCGCAAGCTCGCCGAGTCCTACCCCGTCGAGCTGGTGAACTCCGTCAACCCGGCGCGCATCGAGGGCCAGAAGACGGCGGCGTTCGAGGTGGTCGACGCCCTGGGCGACGCGCCCGACATCCACTGCCTGCCGGTCGGCAACGCCGGCAACATCACCGCCTACTGGAGGGGCTACCGCGAGTACCACGAGGGAGCGGAGTCGCCCGGCCCGGCGACCCGGCTGCCGCAGATGTGGGGCTTCCAGGCAGCCGGCGCCGCGCCGATCGTCCTGGGCCACCCCGTCGACGAGCCGGACACCATCGCCACCGCCATCCGGATCGGCAACCCAGCCTCCTGGAAGCAGGCGGAGGCGGCCCGCGACGAGTCCGGTGGACGGATCGAGTCGGTGACCGACGAGCAGATCCTCGCCGCGCACCGGGTCCTGTCCGCGCAGGAGGGCATCTTCGTCGAGCCCGGCTCGGCGGCCTCGGTCGCCGGCCTGCTCCAGGCGGCCGAGCGGGGAGACGTCCCGGCCGGCTCGACCGTGGTCTGCACCGTCACCGGCCACGGCCTCAAGGACCCGCAGTGGGCCCTGCGCAACGCCGACGGCTCGGACGTGCAGCCGACCCGGGTGCCGGTGGACGCCGTCACGGTGGCCCGCGCGCTCGGGCTGGAAGGCTGATGGGCGAGGACTGGCGCGCCGGCTGCAGCGTCGAGGTCCGGGTGCCGGCGAGCAGCGCCAACCTCGGTCCCGGCTTCGACTCGGTCGGGCTCGCGCTCGGCCTCTGGGACACCTGCACCGCGACCGTCACCGACGAGCCGGGGCTGCGCATCGAGGTGGCGGGCGAGGGTGCCGTCGACGTGCCCCGAGACGCGACCCACCTCGTCCACCGGACGATGGTGCGCGCGTGGGAGGAGCTCGGGGTGAAGCCGCCGGAGGGACTGTCACTGCAGTGCGTCAACGAGGTGCCGCACGGCCGCGGCCTCGGGTCGTCCGCGACCGCGATCGTCACCGGAGTCGTTGCGGCACAAGCACTTCACGCCGTATGCCGGGGGGTCACGTCCCAGCCTGACCTCGACTTCGCGAACCGGCTGGCGGCGGAGCTGGAGGGGCATCCTGACAACTCCTCGGCCAGCGTGTTCGGCGGGCTCACGCTGTCGTGGTCGGAGGAGCCGGCCGGCGTCCAGACCCTGAGGCTGCGCCCGCACGCAGCTGTCGAGCCGGTCGTCGCGGTGCCCTCCGACCAGCTCTCGACCGCCAAGGCCCGCTCGGTGCTGCCCACCCACATCCGGCACGCCGACGCCGCCCTGAACTCGGCCCGCACGGCACTGCTCGTCCGCGCCCTCACCGACGACCCGGCATACCTGCTGCCCGCCACCCGGGAGTGGCTCCACCAGGAGGCACGGCGCGAGTCGTTCGCACCCTCGATGGCACTGGTCGACCGGCTGCGGGCGCTGGGCCACGCCGCGGTGATCTCCGGGGCCGGCCCGTCGGTGCTGGTCCTGTCGACCCGCGACCGGGCGGACGAAGTGGAGGCAGCCGTGGACGGCGCGTGGCGCATCCTGCGGCCCGGCATACCCGAGCAGGGAGCGGTCGCCCGAACGGTCACGACCTGACAGCCATTCGAGGGGTCCGCGCACTTTCCTCGGCGCCCGAGGTGTTACATTGTGTGCGCACTCGCAGCCGATGTCGTTCCCCACATCCGGCCTGAGCGCACCAACCCACACGATGGCGGTCCAGACCGATGGCCGCAGGCCTCGGTGTTGCCGCGTGTGGCACCTCATCCGGTCAGCGCAGCCTGACCCAAGCACCGGCTCCGGATCTGAACCGGGCCGCATACGAGGGGGAAGGATCCTTCGTGACAGACACCACCACTCTCGAC
>JAICSZ010000277.1 GCA_025936615.1 Pedococcus sp.
CCCGAAGGCCACGACCAGCGCGACCGCGGTGGCGACGTCCTCGTCGTCGGCCTCGACCACGCCGTCCACGGCGGCCACCGCCGCCGCCCCGCAGATCGAGAAGCCGCAGGCGATCAGCAGACGGCGCATCGGCGGGACCCCCATGACCCGTCCGAGCCAGAGCGTGGACCCGACCCCCCCGGCGACCACCATGACCACGACCGCCACCATGCCGGCGCCCAGGCCGACGATGTCGCGCAGCGACAGCTGGACTCCGAGTACGACGATCCCCAGTCGCAGCAGGCGGCGGGAGGCCAGCGCGATTCCGGGCTCCAGCGCGGCAGGCAGGCGCCACGTGTTGCCGACCACCACGCCGAGGACGATCGCGGCAAGGAGGGGGCTCAACCCGGGGAGGACACGGTGTGCCGCGAGCGCCAGCAACGCAGCGCCGACGGACAGGGCCAGACCCGCCGTCCAGGTGGGTGTCGCGCGGCGCACCTCAGGCTGCTCGACCGGGACACGGGGTCTGGCGAAGGCGTCTGGTCGGCTCACCGAGCCAGTCTGGTGGCGGTGCAACGCAAGGGGTAGCCGGCACCTGCGCATGATGCCATATCGCCTCTGATATGACAGGCCATACCATTGCCGCATGGCCACCCGCGCTGTCGCCCCAGCCTCCCTGCCCCCAGACCTCGACCTGGTCGTCCTCGACCTTCTCGTCCGCGTCGCGGAGCACGGGAGCCTGGGCGCCGCGGCCCGAAGCGTCGGGATGGCCCAGCCCAACGCCAGCCGCTCCCTCGCCCGCCTCGAGCGGCGTCTCGGCCTGACCCTCCTGCAGCGCTCCCCCTCGGGGTCGATCCTCACGACCGAGGGAAGCCTGGTCGTGCAGTGGGCGCGGGACGTGCTGGACGCCGCCGAGCGGCTCCGCACCGGCGCGGCCGCTCTGGTCGGCGAGCGCAGCTCCCAGCTCACCCTGGCGGCGAGCATGACCGTCGCCGAGCACCTCGTGCCGACCTGGCTGGCGGCCTACCACCGGGCGCACCCCGACGTCACCGTGCGCGTCGAGGTGCACAACTCCTACGACGTCTTCGACCTCGTGCGGGGCGGCGGCTGCGAGCTCGGCTTCGTGGAGTCACCAGAAGAGCCGCGCGGTCTGCACTCCACCGTGGTCGCCAACGACCGCCTGGTCCTCGTGGTGGCGCCGGGGCATCCGTGGACACGGCGCCGTAGGCCCTTGACGGCCACCGAGCTCGCGGCCACCCCGCTCATCGTCCGCGAGCCCGGCTCGGGCACGCGGCTCACCCTGGAGTCGCTGCTCGAGCAGCTCGGCCTGGCAACGGTCGGGCCAGCCCTCGAGCTCAGCAGCAACGCTGCGATCCGGGGCAGCGTGGCGGCAGGGGTGGCACCTGCCGTCCTCAGCGACCTTGCCGTCGCGGAGGCGCTGCGCGGGGGTGACCTGGTGACCATCCCCGTGGAGGGAGTCGACCTGCGCAGGGCGCTGCGTGCCGTCTGGCGGCCACCCCGACGGCTCACCGGGCCCGCGGGGGACCTCGTCACGTTGGCCCGTGCCGGAACAGGTCGGGGGGCGCCGGTGTTGTGAGTGGCATGACCCCGCAGCCGAACTCGCGATCCGACCACGCTGCGGCATTCCCGCGCTCCGGCAGGCGGGGCCCCAACCTGGCCACCCTTGCCCAGCTCCGCGGCCTGCGCCGCCCCCGGCTACGGGCTCCCGAGGCGCGCCGCCACCAGGTTCCCCAGGACTGCGCCGCCTGCTGAGTTCGGCGCCGCTCCGGCGCAGCCGGCTCTAGTCCGTGCCCGCCGTGGCCTCCGTGCCCGCCGTGGCCTCCGTGCCCGCCGTGGCCTCCGTGCCCGCCGTGGCCGGCGCGGGCCCGCCCACCACGGCCTCGTCGGCGTTCGAGCGGCCGGAGCCAAGCCGGGACTGCTCGTCCTTGACCCACATCCGGGTCAGCCCGCCGAAGTGGCCCTCGAACTTGTCCCACTCGTGCGGGGGGTAGGTCTGCTGGATCGTGCTCGTCAGCAGGGTGCTGAACTCGCCCGAGTCCACCCACTCGAGCACCATCTCGTCGAGGTCGGGCAGCGCCGCCTCGCAGAACTCGCGGTACCGGTCCGTGTCGAAGTGCTCGTCCGCCAACCGCTGGTACTCGCCGAGCTTCGCCCCGTAGTCCAGCGACGGGTCGTCCGCCACGGCGAACCAGGGGTCGGTGTCGACCTGGGTGCGCGCCTTGCGCCCGGTGACCAGGCAGAAGGTCGACCAGCGCAACAGCGCCTTCATCGCCCACGGGAAGTAGTAGTGCAGGGAGGTCACCGCCACGTCGGGGCAGGCGTTGGCGTAGTCGATCGGGTAGACGATGCCGTCGCGGACCAGCATCTCGCAGGAGTTGAACTCCCAGCGGAAGAAGGCGTTGACGGTCTGCGCGATCGTGACGGTCTCGGCGCCGACCTGCGGTGACAGGAAGTCGTACGCGACGGCATACCGGTTGTGCATCGGCTCGTCGGGCCGGAACTTCATCACCATCGACTCCGGCCCGATGGTGAGCGCCCTGGCGAACACCTCGTAGCCGTCGATCGCCTGCTGCAGGTGCATGAGCATCTCGCCGGAGTCGTCGTAGGCGGCGTGCAGGTCGTTGCGGTCGCGGATCATCGAGACCCCGCGCCAGGCGCCGCCGTCGAACGGCTTCATGAACATCGGGTAGCCGAGGCCCTCGGCGATGGTGTCCAGGTCGAACGACTGGTTGTACTTCGCCGAGGTGTAGGCCCAGCGGGCGTTGTCGACGGGGTTCTTGTACGGCACGAGGACCGTCTCGGGGACGTTCATGCCCAGCCGCATCAGCGCGCAGTAGGCCGAGTGCTTCTCCATGGACTGGAACGTGAACGGGCTGTTCAGCAGGTAGACGTCGTCCATCAGGGCGATCTTCTTGAGCCACTCCCGGGGGTGGTAGTACCAGTGCGCGAGGCGGTCGATCACGAGGTCGTCGCGGGGCCGGTCGCGCAGGTTGAAGGGCTCGATGGTGAGCCGCTCGGTGCGGAACTCGTGGGTCTGCCCGGCGCCGTCGCTGATCACCCCCATGCGCCGCACCAGCTCCTCGAACGCGGTGGGCCAGTCCTCCTCGGCCCCGAGGAGCAGTCCGATCAGGTGCGAGTTCGAAGCGGCCATGGCGCGTCTCTCCTTAGCAGAACCGGGGCAGGTGGTGGGCGAGCTGGCGTTGCCACCAGGGCCAGTCGTGGGCGACGTCGTTGCCCCAGAGGTCGAGCTGGTGGGTGATGCCCTTCTCCGCGAGCAGCTGGTCGAAGCGGATCGAGGACGGCAGTGAGCCGGTGGGGTGGGTCTCCCAGGCACCCTGCCCGCACACGAGCAGCACGCTGAGCCGGCTGCGCAGCCAGGCGAGGTGGTCGCCGTCCAGGCCGGTGACGTAGTCGGAGGGGTTGGCGAAGTACGTCGCGTCCCCCCGCTCCCCCCACGCGTGCCACGTCCCGACGTCGTAGTTGCCCGACAGGCCGATGGCCAGCGGCGCGACATCCGCGCGCTGGAAGGCGTAGTGGACCGCGTGGTAGGCGCCCATGGAGGCGCCGAGGGTGATCATCTCCCGCGGCCCGCCGGTCTCCTGGAAGATCCACGGGACGACGACCCGGTCGAGCCACGTCTGGTATGACGCGTGGCGGCGTGCGCGGTCCTCGATCGACAGCGAGCGGTCCGACCACGACCAGGCGTCCAGCGAGTCGACGCAGAAGAAGCTGACCCTGCCCGCGTCGACCAGTCCCCGGACCGCGTCCACCATGCCGTTGTTCGCGAAGTCCTCGGCGTGGCCGGCCTCGCTGGGGAAGACGAGCACCGGGCGCCCGTAGTGTCCGTGCCGGATCACGCCCAGGCGGTGGTCGGTCCCCGGCACCGGCAGCTCCACGCGGTGTGCGTCCATGGGGGCATCCTTGCGCACATCGGCCGCGCCGGCCCGGGACACGCCCTCGGTCATCGGTCCAAGACACGCCTTCCCGGTACCCGGGAAGGCGTGTCTTGGACCGGTGAGTCAGGGGGCAGCGGGGCCGCGTGCGCTCAGAACAGGGCGCTCATCAGCGATCCGCGGGCCTTGCGGACTCGCTCGTCGTGCGGGCCCACCACCGCGAACAGCTCCAGGAGGTGCTCCCGGACGGC
>JAICSZ010000043.1 GCA_025936615.1 Pedococcus sp.
ACCAGCGCCAGCGCCACTGCGAGCCAGCTGACCAGGGTGCGCGTCGCACCCCCGCCGAGCGGGCCGACGAGCAGGCGGTAGAGCAGCCGCCACGGGGTGGCCAGCGAGATCGACCGCCGGGCTGCGCCCAGCTGGTCGTAGACGTGCGGGCCTGCCCAGAGGTGCAGCGGAACCGTCACGACCAGCGCGCCCGCGGCGAGGCGGACTGCGCGCCAAGCAAACTCGCGACGCTGGCCGGTCCACCAGGCGATGAGCACCGCCAGCCCGACGGCGCCGTAGGTGACCTTCGAGGACATGGCCAGCCCGGCAAGGGCACCTGCGAGCAGGGGGCTGCGCGCCGCGGCGACGACTGCACCGAGTGCCAGCGCCGAGGCCAGCAGGTCCACGTGGCCGCCGAGCAACCCGATCCCGAACACGACCGGGTTGAGCGTCCAGAGCACGTCTACCCGGCGCGGGGACGCCGCGGTCCGCAAGAGCAGGGCACGGACCCCCAGCCAGCACAGCACCACGAGCACCTGCCAGCACCAGACCGTCTCACGCATGCTCGCCCCTCCGAGGTGGGAGCACAGCGACTGCAGCAGGGTTGCGAAGGGGCCGTACACGCTGACCGTGTCGGTCCACGGCGGCTCCACGAGGCGGGTCACCGGGTCATGGCCACCGGCCCACGCGCTGGGTGGGGTGAGGTAGGGATCGCCACCCTGGGCGGAGATCCGCCCGTAGGCGGCGTAGTTCGTGTGGTCGGCCGAGCCGAACGGACTGGTGGCCAGGGCCAGCAGCGCAAGGAGCAGCGGCCAGCGCCATCGCATGGCGGTTGCCGTCGCTCGCCCGCCGAGCAGTCCGGCGCCGACCCCGAGTGCGCCGATGGCGTAGGCGACCCAGAGGATGGCGGTGACGACGGCCGAGGTGGGCGACCACGACAGGTCACCCGGCGCCCAGCCGCGCGGTCCGAGCCCGGGCTTGGCGGCGCTCGGGCCGGCGACACCGACGAGCAGCAGCAGGGCGAAGGAGGCCGTGACCAGCCCGACCGACAGCCGGTTCGACGCCAGCATGCCGGGGAACCCACCGCGCGAGTGCATCCACTCGAGGGAGGTCATCTCGGTCGCCGGGTCAGGAGGCCCGGGCGCGGCGCCGGGCCAGCGCCAGCCAGACGTCGCGATACTGACGGGCGCGGTGCACCTGGCCGCGCCAGTCCGCGCCGGTGACGCGGTGGTGCAGCTCGCACGGCACCTCCTCGACCCGCAGGCCCGCGCGGAGCACGTCCACGGTCAGCCCGACCTCGACCCCCCATCCACGCGCCAGTGGGCTCGCGGTGTCGAACGCGACGCGGGTGAGGCACCGCATGCCGGACAGTGGCTGCACGGTCCGAAAGCCTGTGAGGTCCTCGATACCCTTGCGCGCCAACCGAACCACGAACCCGTGGCCCCCGCCGCTCGACCGCTGCGCAGGCAGGGTGGCGATGGCCATGTCGGCGCGACCGCCCAGCACCGGCGTGACCAGGACGCCCAGGTTGGCGGCGGAGTCCTTGAGATCCCCGTCGACGAACAACAGCGGCCGTCGCGCGTCGGAGCCTGCGACCCGTCCCTCGACCGCTTCGTGCCTGGCGACGTAGCCCGCCCCAGTGGTCATCGCGGCGGCCTTGCCGCGGTTGCGGGCGTGCCGGACCACCTGGGCGCCCGCCTCCCGGGCGAGGTCGGAGGTGGCGTCGCTGCTCCCGTCGTCGACGACGACAACGAGGTCGATGCCGGGTATGCCGCGCACCGCCTCCACCGTCGCAGCGATCCGCTCTCCCTCGTCCTTGGCCGGGATGACGGCGGCGACGCCACCCGCGTCGCCCCCGCGTTGCGCGGCTGGCGTCGTGGCTGGCTCCGGCGAGGCGGTCATGGTCAGCGCAGGGTCACCTGGCGGCTCAGCAGCCCGGAACGGGCGCGGCGCTCCCCAGGGGTGAGCGGCGCGTCGGAACCGGCGGCCGCGGCATACCGCTTGGTGAGCTCGCCGAGGGCCTCCTCGTAGTCGTCGGCCACCTTGGCGGGGTTGAGCTCCCACACCGGCACGAGGAGGCCGCAGGCGCGGAACGCACCGAGGAGACGGGTGCCCTCACCCAGTCCGCTCTCGCCTGCCGCGTGCAGCCGGGCGAGCGCGTCGGTGGCGACGTCCTCGTCCTCGGGGAGCACGAGGCGGATGTGGGTGCGCTCACCGATCCGGCACCAGTAGGCGGACTGCGCGGCCGACATCCTGGTCGTGGGGATGACCGACTCGTTGGCGCGCTCGAGCGATGCCTTGCCCTCGTCGTCGAGCTCGCTGTCCCCCACCCAGAAGTCGAAGCCCTCGTGCACGGTGACCTCGAAGTCGGCGGAGGTGTCGAGCAGCTCCTGCAGGCGCGGAGTGTCGGCAGTGGACGGCGGGGTGCTGGCCACGGGGGTTCCGGCCTCGGCCGCCGCCGCGAGGAGGAGCGAGGTCGCCAGGTCGCGCGACGCGTCGCCGGAGACCGAGCCCGACTGGGTGCCGAAGAAGACGGTGCCGTCGGTGCGGTGCAGCCCCGGCCAGGCGAGTGGCAGGACCGTCGCCACCGTCGCCTCGCTCGGAGCGCCGTCGGGTGCCTTGCCCTTCGCGAACTTCACGACGGCTGTGGCGGCGGGCAGGATCTCGCGCATCGCGACCCAGTCGGTCTCGCCCGGCAGCCCCTCGAAGGGACGCGGGACGAACGGTGCCGGCTCGACGCGCGGTGCGCGCGAGCCCTGGTCCGCGCCCTTGCGGCGCCGAGAAGCCTTGCCCATGGCGCAAACCCTAGTGGGCCGCCAGGGAGGCGGGCCGTCAGTGGTTGCGGCGGCGCGACGGGCCGCCGAGCGCCGCCCAGACGGTGGATCCGGTGCGGTCCTCGGTGACCCCCCACTCGTGGGCCAGGCTGCGGACGATCCGCAGCCCGCGTCCCGAGGGTGCCCAGATGGCACGAGGCGCCGGCCGCGGGACGGAGTCGCTGCCACCGTCGGTCACCTCGACCTCGACGACCCCGGCCTTGACCTTCCAGTGCACGCGCAGGGTGCCGTCGCCCAGGGGTCGCGCGTGCCGTACCGCGTTGGCCACCAGCTCGGAGACCACGATCTCGACCTCGTCCACGACCACCGTCGACACGTCGCCTCGACCACGCAGGTGCTCGACGACCGACTTTCGGGCGGACGCGACCGACGACGTCGACCACGGCACACGGATGGTCCGGGAGGCGTCCCCGCCCCGTCGGGTGGTCGACGGCACTGAACGCACGGGGCGCTGCTCGCGGGGTGAGGCTGGCATGCGGTGGTTCGTCCGATCGGTGGAGATTCAGGCTCGGAGACTACCGACTGGCCCGCACGGCGTCGACAACCATGTCCGGACGGTTGCTGATGATGGCGTCGACACCCAGCTCGAGGCAGAGCGCGACGTCCTGCGGCTCGTCCACGGTCCAGACGTAGACCTCGTGCCCGCGCCGCTGCTGGCGCTCCACCGTCTGCGGCCAGCGCCGCAGGATCCTCACGTCGAGCCCGGCGATGTGGACCCCACGCGGCAGCGACCCGTCGCGGAAGCGCAGGGGAACGCTCTCCTCGATGAGGTAGACCGCAGGGACCTCCGGGCACAGCTGCCGCATGCGCTGGACCGCCATCTGCGAGAACGACATGACCCGGATCCAGTGGGTACCGGGGCGTTGCGGCCCGTCGAGCCCGAACTCCGCGAGCATCCGGGCGAGCTGGCGCTCCACGAGACCGGCATAGCGGGTCGGGTGCTTGGTCTCGATGGCCAGCCCGAGTGGCCGGTCGCTGGCGGTGACGGTGGTCAGCAGGCTGCGCAGGGTGAGCAGCCGGTTGCGGTCCCGGTCGGGCTGCTCGGTCTCGTCGGGGTGTTGGCGCTTCCACGACCCCCAGTCCAGGCCCTCGAGCTCGGCCAGCTCGAGGGTCGAGACGATGCCCCGGCCGTTGGAGGTGCGGTTGACCCGCCTGTCGTGCACGCAGACGAGGTGTGCGTCGGCAGTCAGCCGCACATCGCACTCGAGGGCGTCCGCTCCATCGCCGATCGCGCGCTGGTACGCCGAAAGGGTGTGCTCCGGCTCCGAGGCGCTCGAGCCGCGGTGCGCGATGACCAGTGGGGCGCGTGGCGAGCTCGGCGTGGGGTGGCCGTGCGGGGTGACGGCACCGTCGTCGAGCACGATGCCATGCTTGCACAGCGGGTGCTCCGGCTCAGGTCGACCCGCTCACACGGCTGGGAGGTGGGGCGTTCGATGGGGGTGAGCCTGCCCGCCTTCCAGACCCTCGTCGACGCGCACTGGCGTGACGTCGCCCGCCTGGCCCACGCCCTGGCCGGACCCGTCGATGGGGACGACGTCGCCCAGCAGGCGTGGACCAAGGCGCTGGCGGCCTACCCGTCCCTGCGCTCGACGAAGAACCTGCGCGGCTGGCTGCTCACGATCACGCACCGGTGTGCCATGGACGCGCACCGGGGCCGGGCCCGCCGAGCGGTGCCCCACGAGGACGTGGCCTCACTGGCGAGCGCGGCGCCCTCAGCGCCGGCCGCGGACGCCTCACTGCGCGACGAACCACTGTGGCGACTCGTCGACGCGCTGCCACAGCGACAGCGCGAGGCCGTCGTCCTCAAGTACGTCACAGACCTCGACCACCCGACCATCGCCGCCATCCTCGACACCTCGCCCACCATGAGCCGGCGCCTCGTGAGCGATGCGCTCGCGACCCTGCGGAAGGACCTGACATGACCGACCCCACCGACCTGCTCACGGCCTTCGAGCCCGTGGTGCAGCCGCCCCGGCTGTCCTCGTCGGACGTCTCCTACGTGGTGGAAGACACGGCCATCGGCCGGATGCTGCTGGCCCGCAACGACTCTGGTGCGCTGGTCGCCTCGTCGTTCGTGCCCGACGACCAGGCGGAGCAGCACGTCCTCCAGCGGCTGAGCACGAGGGTCTCGCCGCGCATCCTGCGCCGGCCGACGGACCTCGACGAGGCTCGTCACCAGCTCGAGGAGTTCCTGTCGGGGCAATCGCACGGATTCACGCTGCGCACGGACCTGGCGCTGGCCTCCGACTTCCAGCGCATCCTGCTGCCGGTGCTCGCGGCGAGCGTGTCCTACGGGCACCGGGCCACCTACGGCCAGCTCGCGACCGCGGTGGACCGGCCCCGGGCCGCCCGCGCCGTCGGCGCAGCGCTGGGAGGCAACCCGTTGTGCGTGGTGCTCCCGTGCCATCGCGTCGTCGCCTCGAGCGGTGCACTGACCGGGTATGCCGGTGGGCTGGCCGCCAAGCGCTACCTCCTGGACCTCGAGGCAAGCCGCTGAGACGAGCCGGTCTCGCTGACGGGTCAGGGGGCGGCGTGCCTGCCCACGCTGAGCGGCTCCGCCCCGGGCCTGGACAGGGTGAGCAGCGCACGCTCGATGAAGCGGTGGTCCTCGACCTGGTCCTCGAGGGCCTGCATCCGCTCGGCCACCTGGTGCTCCGGCTCGTCACCGGTGAGGTCCACCGCCGCCACGAGGAAGACCCGGTCTGGCCCCACGAACTCCAGGTGCAGGAACGTGATGCTCTCGATCTCCGGCCGTGCGAGGAGGCGCGCCAAGGCCCGCTCGCGGGTCTGCGGGCTGACCACCTGGCCGGTCAGGAAGTCACGGTTGCGCTCGATGAGGAACACCGCCACGAAGCCGAGCAGGACCCCGACCAGGATCGACCCGGCTGCGTCGTAGGCCGGCTGCCCGGTCACCTGGTGCAGCGCCAGCCCACCCGCGGCGATGACGAGGCCGACCAGGGCCGCCAGGTCCTCGAGGAAGACGGCGCGCAGCGTGGGGTTCGAGGTGCGGCTGATGTACCGGAGCGGGTGCAGGCCGACCTGCGAGGCCGCACCCCGGGTCTGGCGAACGGCCTGGAGGAAGGACGCTCCCTCGAAGACGAAGGCAACGGCCAGCACGATGTACCCGACGAGGTAGTCCGAGGCTTCCTCCGTGGCCCGCAGCTGCTGGACCCCGTGGATGATCGAGACCGCGGCGCCGACGGTGAACAGCCCGAATGCCGCGAACATGGACCACACGTAGGCCTCGCGACCGTGGCCCAGTGGGTGGGACTCGTCGGCCGGCCTCGCCGCACGCCGCTCCGCCACGAGCAGGAACACCTCGTTGCCGGTGTCCGCCCACGAGTGGGCGGCCTCGGCCACCAAGGAGGCCGAGCCGGTGAGGGCGGCCGCGACGCTCTTCGCGATGGCGATGACCAGGTTGGCGAACAGGGCCACCAGCACGGTGAGCGTGCTCTCGGACTGCTGGTCCGTCGCGTCGGTGTTGAGGACACTCATGACAACCCAGTGCCCGGTCCAGTCACCTCTTACCCGTGGCCCGTCGTGGGCGCGTTCTGCGACGATCAGCCCATGGCGCTCAGCGAAACCGACCTGGCCCACCTCCGGCGCTGTGTCGAGCTCGCTCGTGAGGCACTGGAGGACGGCGACGAGCCGTTCGGCTCCGTTCTCGTCGACGGGTCGGGCCAGGTGCGGTTCGAGGACCGCAACCGCGTCAAGGACGGCGACCGGACGCGCCACCCCGAGCTCGCGATCGCGCTGTGGTCGGTCGGTCACCTGACGCCGGCGCAGCGCGCGGCGGCGACCGTCTACACCTCGGGTGAGCACTGCGCGATGTGCTCCGCCGCCCACGCCTGGGTCGGCCTCGGGCGGATCGCCTACGCCACGTCCACCGGGCAGCTGCGCTGCTGGCTCGACGCGTGGGGCGTCGAGCCCTCGGCGGTGGCACCACTTCCTATCCGGGCGGTCGCCCCGGGCATCCCCGTGGACGGTCCCGCACCCCAGCTCGAGCACGAGGTGAGGGAGCTGCAACGGCGACTGCACGGCATACCCGAGGGCCGTTAGCCCGCCCCGCGCGGACCGGCGGCGTCGAAGCGGGCGGTGAGCTCCTCGACGGCGCGGCGCAGGTCGTCGACGCTGGCCGCATGCGACCCCGGACGGGTCGTGACGGTGAGGGTGCCCCCGGGCTCCATGTGCGCCGCCACCACGTCGTCCAGGTCGTCGACCCCCTGTTGCTGCAGCGCGTTCAAGAGCTCCTGGTGCGTCATGCCCAACCGGACCAGCCCGGCCCGGTCGACCTGTCCGGCGTGCATGACCTCGGTGCCGTGGCCGTTGAGGAGTCGGTCGAGGAGCGGGACGACGTGGGCGAGGCGGTCCAGCAGTGAGTTCACCACGACCAGCACGACGGCGCCGAGCAGCCCACCGCTGAGGGAGCTGTCGTCGCCGATGACCGCGTTCTGGACGACGTTGCTCAGGAGCAGCACCACCACCAGGTCGAGGCTGTTCATCTGCGCCATCAGCCGCTTCCCGGCGATGCGGATGATGAGGAGGATCCCGACGTAGACCGCGATCGTGCGCACCACCTTCTCCGCCGGCGTGATGCCCATGGCGAAGAGGTCGTGGACCATGCCCTCGGCGACAACCGTGGTGACCATGGGGTCATCGTGCCCGCAGAACCTCCCTGGTGAGGGTCTTGTCGCCGCGTGGCGACCGGAGGAATCTGGAGGATGGCCGCCGGGCGCGTCGTCGCCGACGACTTCCGCGAAGTCATCACCCAACCGGAGCAGCCATGCGAAAACCACCAGTCATCGCCGCAGTCCTCGCGTCCGCCGCCACCGCCCTCACCGGGGCCGCCATGGCGTACGCCGCACCGTCGGACGTCCTCGTGACGACCGGCAGCCCGGTCACCCCCTTCTCCCAGAACAAGCAGAACGAGCCGGCCGTCGCCATCGACGCGCACGCGCCCAACGTGGTCGTCGCAGGGTCCAACGACGAGATCGACGACGAGTCGTGCGCCGCAGGTGACCCGAGCACCTGCCCGTTCACCGACGGGGTGGGCGTCTCCGGCGTCTACTTCTCCTTCACCGGCGGCGCCTCGTGGCAGCAGCCGACCTACACCGGCTTCACCGCCCGCGACTGCCTCGGCCCGGCCGCGTGCACGCCGCACGTCGGCCCCATCGGCACGCTGCCGCGCTACTTCGAGAACGGCCTCGTCTCCGACGGTGACCCGGCTGTGGCGTTCGGTCCCCGGCCCGACGCCCAGGGCCGGTTCTCGTGGACCAACGGTTCCCGGCTCTACTACGCCAACCTGACCTCGAACTTCCCGACGGCCACCAAGCAGGAGGCCTCCTTCAAGGGGTTCGAGGCCGTCGCGGTCTCGCGTACGGATGACGTGCAGGCCGCCAGCGCGGGAAGCAACACCGCCTGGATGGCTCCTGTCCTCATCTCGAAGCAGTCGTCCACGACGTTCTCCGACAAGGAGCAGGTCTGGGCCGACAACGCCTCGAGCAGCCGGTTCTTCGGCAACGCCTACGTCTGCTGGGCGTCGTTCCGCAGCAACAGCCACGGGAACGCCTTCCCGACACCGCTCACTGTGGCCCGCTCGAGCGACGGTGGTGCCACGTGGACCACGAACCAGGTAGGTCCCGCGAGCGACAACGGCGTCAACCAGCAGGCTGACGGCTGCACCATCCGCACCGACAGCACTGGCAACGTCTATGTGTTCGGCATCGGCGCCCGCAGCGGTCGAGAGTTCCAGCTGATGTACCGGTCGAGTGACGGTGGAGTGCACTTCACCGGCCCCACCCTGATCGCGCCCGTGGTGTCCCCCGGTGTCTTCGACCCGGTCCAGGGACGCCCGGTCATGGACGGTGTCGCAGGTGCCCGGGTCGACCTTGCCTCCGGCCCGAGCGTCGACATCGCCAACGGCGCGCCGACCGGGGCCGACGCGACGAACCAGATCGTCATGACCTGGGTCGACGGACGTGCGGGGCTCAACCAGGAACAGCTGCTCGTGACCACGTCGCGCGACGCGGGTGCGTCATGGTCGGCTCCGGCCGCAGTAGCGCTCGCGCCGGGCGACCGGCCGTTCTACAGCGCGCCGGCGATCTCGCCGAACGGCACTGACCTCTATGTGTCCGTCAACTCCTTCACCACGCCCTACCGCACCGACACGACGTCGCCGCGTGGCCTCGTCGGCGCCGTCTGGCACGCGGACGTGGCGGCCGGGTTGCCCGTCGGCTGGACTGAGCTGGACCGGAGTGCGGTGGGCGACCCGCGGGCGTCCTCGGCCAACAGCCTGACGTCCGAGTTCCTGGGCGACTACGTCTACGCAGCCGCGACCCGGACCGGTGCCGTGGCCGTCTGGAACGACACCAGCAACGCCGCCGACTGCCCGGCCATCGACGCCTACCGGGCGTCGCTGTACACGAGCAGTCCGCTGCCCGCGCCGAACGTCCTGGGCTCGTGCCCGGCGACCTTCGGCAACAGCGACATCCGCGGTGCCATGGTGGCCGACCCGACGCCGTAACCCTCCCAGCGGTGGCCGGGCCGGGTGTCAACGGCCCGGCCCCCGTTGCGAGTTCGCGTCTGCACACGGGGTCGTGCGGCGTATGCCGCGTGGCTGGCGCCGCTCGCGGATGCCTGGGCTCGACCGCGGCCGGCCCAGGATCGGCCGGTGGCCCTCGACGACCTCTCCCCTCGGCAACGGGACCTGCTTCGCCAAGCTGCTCGTCACCCGCTGGCTGCCCGGCCACCCTGGTACTGGGGACGGCCCACGCGGACTCTCCGGCCGGACAAGTCGCACCGCATCGACGCGGAGACCGAGGCGCCGCCGGGGCCCGAGATCGCCTCGTGGCCGGACCCACCCGCGGCGCTCGTCCCGACGCACGGCGACTGGCAGCCGCGGAACTGGCTCGTCGCCGAAGGCACGGTCAGCGTGATCGACTTCGGCAGGGCAGCTCTGCGGCCGGCGATGTCAGACCTGACCAGGCTTACGGCCCAGGGCTTCGCCCGTGAGCCGTCGCTGGAAGAGGCGCTCCTCGAGGGGTACGGACCAGACCTGCGCGAACAGTCCGCGTGGCTGCATCACCTGCGCTCGGCCACGGCCACCCGGCCATTGCCCAACGAGCTGTTGTTGCCACCAGGCAGGTCCAGGCCGGTTGCGCCCGAGAGCAGGTTCTGGTCGGACGTGGTGTGGAAGCCGTTGTCGCCCAGCAGGGTCTGCATCTGCTGGGGCCTCCACAGCGAGCGCCACGGCTCCCGCGCCAGCACGTCCTCCT
>JAICSZ010000008.1 GCA_025936615.1 Pedococcus sp.
GATCGACTTCCGCGGCTTCGAGCGGATGGTCAACGCGTTGGGCGGGGTGACCGTGTGCACTCCCCAGGCGATCGACGACAAGGACAGCCACCTGGTGCTTCCAGCGGGGCGGTCGAAGATCAACGGCAAGCAGGCGCTGGGCTACGTGCGTGTCCGCAAGACCCTCGGCGACGGGTCGGACCTCGGCCGGATAGACCGGCAGCAGGCGTTCATGTCCTCCGTCATCCAGGAGGCCACCAAGTCCTCGCTGCTGCTGCGGCCCGACAAGCTCTTCCGGTTCCTCGACGCTGCGACCAAGTCGACGACGACCGACATGGGAATCGGCGAGATGAAGGACGTTGCCCAGAGCCTGAGCTCCATCGGCACCGACCAGATCCGGTTCGTCAAGCTGCCGACCAAGACGTACGCGCCCGACCCGAACCGCGTGCAGTGGACGCCCGCTGCAGACACCATCTGGACTGCGATGCGCGAGGACAAGCCGTTGCCCGGCACCAAGGGCCCCTCCGGGACGACCAGCGCGACTGCCTCGCCGACGACGGCCGAGAAGCTGACGGTCAGCCCGGCCGACATCCAGGTGCGGGTCACCAACGACTCGGGGGTGGCCGGGCTGGCGAAGCAGACGGGCGACGCCCTGACCGTCCAGGGCTTCCACGTGACGTCGCTGGTCAACGGAAGCGGCGCTCCGACCCACGGCGTCGTCGTGCGTTACGGACCGGGCATGGAGGCGGCCGCCAAGACGGTGGCGGCGGTCTTCCCGGGTGCGCAGATCCGCGCCGACGAGCTGTTGGGCTCAACCCTCGAGCTGAGCATGGGACTGGACTCGCCGAACCCCGTCGAGGTCCCCAACCGGCTCGGCACCCAGCCGCTCCCCAAACCGTCGGTGACGGCGACGGCAGGCCCGTCCTCGACCGAGACGATCAAGGCACGCGTGGCCAACGAGGACATCTGCAGCTGAGCGCCGCGTGCTTCATCAAGCGAAGAAGGACCAGACGAAAAGCGTGTCTGGTCCTTCTTCGCTTGGCGGAGGCGGAGGGATTTGAACCCTCGATGGGGCTATAAACCCCAAACCCGCTTAGCAGGCGGGCGCCATAGACCGGACTAGGCGACGCCTCCACGCCCGACCGCAACTCGATCGAGCCCGCACAGGGTATCCGTCCGCCCCCAGCCCGGGCAAAGCGACCCGGCGGCCGCGGCATCAGGGACCCAGTCCGGCCGGTACCCGCTGCACCTGCGGTTCGCCAGAGGCGCTCCCGGCCCCGAACATCCAAGCTCGCATCGCCACGAACCGCACCACGGCAGCCACCGCCGTCATGACCGCCACAGCCACTGTCCGAACTGCGGTCCCCGACCCGGGGGCCAGCGCCGTCACCGCCCACAGCCCCAGCGCGGTCAGCAGCCAGGTGACGCCGAACAGGGCGTACCCCTGCGCCTGGTGACGGGCAGCGCCCGGCCCTGTGATCCCGAACGTCCAGCGCCGGTTGGCCGCAGTGTTGGCCGCCGTCGCGAGCAGGAGGGCGACCAGGTTGGCGGCCTGGGCCGCAGCCGTGGTGGCCATCAGCACCGCGAACAGACCGAGGTGCACGGCGGTGCTCACCGCGCCGACGACGGCGAACCGGAGCAGCTGACTGCGCATGCCGCTCAGACCGTGTGGCTCGAGGTGGTGGCGGACCCGCCCGTCGAGGCCGGCTGGGTGAGGTCGTAGAACGTCGAGGTGCCGATGGTGACCGCCCTGAAGTTCGCCTCGACCCACTCGGTGACCTGCGCGGCGGTCCCGGATCTGCCCATCCCGCCCGGGCCGCGGCCGCCCCCGAGCACGCCCGATGCCGCGAAGTAGTGGATGTCCCCGTCGGTCACCCACTGCTGGAACTGGGCGAGGGTGGGCGAGGGATCGCTGCCGTTGAACCCGCCGATCGCCATCACCGGCAAGCCGGTCCCGAGCTGGAGGCCAGCGGCGTTCTGCGAGCCGACGGCGGCAGCGACCCACCGGTAGGAGTCCGCGTCCGCGCTCAGCGCCGCAACCACCTCGGTGCTCGGGGCGCTGGCGTCGAGCAACCCGCCACCGACGCCCTGGCCCCCGGGCGCACCGCGCTGACCACCCACCGCTGGCGGTGCGCCGGGGCCGCCAGCCAGACCGGGGGGGCCAGCCAGACCGGGCCCGACACCACCAAGGCGGCCGGCACCGGGCCCACCGCCGCCACCCGGCATACCGCCCGCACCGGGACCACCTCGTCCGGTGGCAGGCCCGGCGGTCACGATGGAGCCGGTGTGCGGGGTGGTCACCGTCTGGAGGCTGTATGCCGCGGGGCCGGCCAGGGCGGCGACGACCGCGGTGGCAACCACGGCCGTCACCCAGCCTCGGTGCAGCTGGTCGAGCAGCAGCAGGAGGAAGGCGCTGGCCAGCCCCAGCACGAGGACGATCACGCGCAGCCAGTCCTGCCAGTCCGTGCGGGACAGCAGGATGGACGACCACGTCGCCGCGGCCGCGGTGGCCACTGCGAGGGTCACCGAGCCGACCCGGCGCGTCCGGTGCTCCCACGCCTCCACCGCCCCCATCCCGACGACCGCGGCGACGGCCGGCGCGAGCGCCACCGTGTAGTACTCGTGGAAGATGCCGGCCATCAGCGAGAAGGTCACCATGGTGACTAGCAGCCACCCACCCCAGACCACGTATGCCGCGCGGCGGGCGTCCGTGCGCGCCTTGCCACGGCGCAGCCACAGCCCGACGACGAGCAGCACGAGCGCGGAGGGGATGAGCCACGAGATCTGGCCGCCGATGGCGCCGATGAACATCCGGGTCATCCCGGTCTGTCCCCAGCCACCGCCGCCCGCGCCGCCTGCACCGCCTCCGACCGAGCCGGTCTCGTTGCCCGAGAGCCGGCCGAGGCCGTTGTAGCCGAAGGTCACCGAGAGGAACGAGTTGTCCTGCGAACCGCCGATGTAGGGCCGCAGGCTCGCGGGGACGAGCTCGACCACGGTGACCCACCACCCGGCGGTGAGCACCATGGCCGCGGTGCCCGCCAGGGCCCCGACGACGCGACGGCGCAGGGTGGTGTTCGCGAAGAGCAGGTACGCCAACCCGAACGCGGGGACCACGAGGAGCACCTGGAGCGCCTTGGTGAGGAAGCCCAGACCGACCAGGACACCAACGATGCTGAACCACTTCGCCGAGCCGCCCGCGACGGCGCGCAGCGTCGCCCAGGCGCCCAGGGTCATGAGCAGGACGAGCAGCGCATCGGGGTTGTTGAACCTGAACATCAGCACCGCCACCGGTGTCAGCGCCATGACGAGCCCCGCCAACAGGCCAGCGGCGGCGCCGAATCCGCGCTTGACGCTGGCGTGGACGACCCCGACGGTCGCCACCCCCATGAGCGCCTGCGGCGCGAGGATGGCGAACGAGCTCAGCCCGAGGAACCGCACCGACAGTGCCATCACCCACAGGGAGGCTGGTGGCTTGTCGACGGTGATCGAGTTGCCGGCGTCGGACGAGCCGTAGAAGAACGCCTCCCAGCTCTGGCTGCCGGCTTGGGCAGCGGCCGAGTAGAACGAGTTCGCCCAGCCGTTGGCGGTCAGACCGTAGAGGTAGAGCAGCGCC
Source organism: Pedococcus sp. (assembly GCA_025936615.1). The sequence continues at coordinate 3,593 of JAICSZ010000008.1, forward strand.
GTCCCCAGGAGCAGGGCGAGCAGCGCCGGGCGAGCCCATCGCGGGTCCTCGTCCGGGCCGCGCCACAGTCGGGCAAACCGGCCGACGGCACGGCTGTGGTCTGCGTCGGTGGTGGTGGCCTCGGTGGTGATGGCGTCGGCGGCGTCGGCGAGTGGGGCGCCGATGGGGGCGAGGGCCTGGGTGTCCATGGCGCAACTCTCAGCACGACCGCTGTGTGGCCCCTGTGTCCTTGCCCTGCCGAGTCGATGTAAACGCGCCGGGAGGCCCGGCGCGTACATCGGCTCCGGCGTGAGGAGCGGTCAGGAGGCGGGCAGCAGCACCGTGAACATCGTGCTGCCCGGCGAGCTGGTCAGCTCCACCCGTCCGCCGTGGGCCTGCGCGACCGCCTGCACGATGCTCAGCCCCAGCCCGGTGCTGCCAGCCGCTCGGACACGTGCGGCGTCCCCTCGGGTAAAGCGCCGGAACACATTGTGCTGCAGGCCGTTTGGTACGCCGGGGCCGTCGTCGTGGACGCCCACCTGGACCCAGCCGTCGACCTGTCGCAGCGAGGTGGTCACCACCGTTCCCGAGGGGGTGTGGGTCCGGGCGTTGGCGAGCAGGTTCGCGACGACCTGGTGCAACCGCGCGCGGTCGCCGCTGACCTGGACCGGCAGCTCGGGCAGGTCCAGCTCCCACCGGTGGGTGGGGGCGGCGGCGTGGGCGTCGCTCACGGCGTCGACGGCGAGCCGGGACAGGTCGACCGGCTCGCGCTCGAGCGGCCGTCCGTCGTCCAGCCGCGCCAGGAGCAGCATGTCGTCGACCAGCGCGCTCATCCGCACGGCCTCGGACTCGACGCGCGACAGCGCGTGGGTGACCGACACGGGAACCGGCTCGCGCTCGCGGCGGGACAGCTCGGCATACCCACGTATCGACGCCAGGGGCGTGCGCAGCTCGTGGGAGGCGTCCGCCACGAACTGGCGCACCCGCTGCTCGGACTCGTGCCGCGCCTGCAGTGCGCCCTCGACGTTGTCCAGCATCGCGTTCAGGGCCAGGCCCACCTGGCCGACCTCGGTGCGCGGGTCGGTGTCGCGCGCGGAGACCCGTTCGGCCAGGGCGACGTCGCCGGAGTCGAGCTGTTGCCGGGACACGCGAGTGGCCGTGTGTGCGACTCGTTGGAGGGGGGTGAGGTTGCGGCGCACCAGCCACAGGCCGCCGGCGCCCACGACGACGAGGCCGACGATGGTCCCGCCGGTGACGAGCGTGACGACCTGGCGCTCGATGTCGGTGACCGGTTCCAGGGGCAGGCCCGAGACCACGGTGTCCCCGTCCGGTGCGCGGCCGGCCGCGACGCGGTAGGCGCCGAGGCCCGGCAGGTCGACGGTGACGGGTTGCCTGCCCAGGCCGGCCGAGGCGAGGCGGCCGACCTGCGCGTCGGTCAGCGTGGTGACCTCGCGCCCGTGGGCCACCCGGCTGTACTCGGCGGTGCCGTCGCGCAGCAGGAGGGTGAGCGACTCGGCGCCGCCGGGCGGGCCGCCGGGACCCGGGTCGTGGTCCCCGTCGAGGTCCGGGCGTCCCCCGGCCCGCGCCACGCTGGCCTGCACGCCGTTGTCGAGCTGGTCGAGGAGGTAGTGGTGCAGTGCGACCACGGTGAGCGAGGCGGTGGCGACGGTCACGACGAGGAACAGGCCGACGACCACGGCGACCAGCTTTGCGCCGAGGGGCCAGGCGCGCAGCGGTCGGAGCGGCGTCATGGCGCGGGCTTGAGCACGTACCCGACGCCGCGCAGGGTGTGGATCATCGGCTCGCGACCGGCGTCGATCTTCTTGCGCAGGTAGGAGATGTACAGCTCGACGACGTTGGCCTGGCCGCCGAAGTCGTAGTTCCACACCCGGTCCAGGATCTGCGCCTTCGACAGCACCCGCTTCGGGTTGCGCATGAGGTAGCGCAGCAGCTCGAACTCGGTCGCGGTCAGCTGCACCGCGTCGCGGTCCCGCGTCACCTCGTGGCTGTCCTCGTCCATCACGAGATCGCCCACGACCAGCACCGATGACGACTCGTCGGCCACCACCACGGTCCGGCGCATCAGCGCGCGCAGCCGCGCGACGACCTCCTCGAGGCTGAACGGCTTCGTCACGTAGTCGTCGCCACCCGCCGTCAGTCCCGCGACGCGGTCCTCGACCGCGTCCTTGGCGGTGAGGAACAGGACCGGCAGGTTCGGGTTGTCACCGCGCATCCGGCGCAGCACCTCGAGCCCGTCGAAGTCCGGCAGCATCATGTCGAGTGCCACCGCGTCTGGCTGGAAGTCGCGGGCCGCCCGCACCGCGGCCATGCCGCTCCCGGCGGTGCGGACCTCCCAGCCCTCGTACCGCAGCGCCATGGCGAGGAGCTCGGTCAGGTTGCTCTCGTCGTCCACGACGAGGACCCGCACGGGCGAGCCATCGAGGCGCTTGAGGCGGGGGGAGGTGTCGGGCTGGGTTCGCATGGGCCAAGGAGAGCGCTCGTTGCTGGGGCCGCGCCACATGCTGGCTGTGGACTTCCTGTGAGCGCCCTGTGTCGATGGGCCCGGGTCCGACGTCGCGGCCACCGCGGTGGGTCACCCCACGCGCCGAGACGCAGCGCGGGTGCGTCGCGGCGTCACGGACGCGATGAGCGCCGCGGCCACCAAGAGCCAGACCGCCAACGACACCCACGCCGCACCCGACCCGATCGCCGCCAGCCAGGGCAGCCCCGTGGCGCCGGCGAACGCGCTGGACGCCACGGCATACATCCCCAACGGGAACACGACGCTCCACAGGCCGACCTCGTAGGTGCGGTGCCGCCCGCGCCGGGCGTGCCGCCACACGCTCCCGACCACGAGCAGGGGCACCAGCCAGGTGCCGAATGACCACAGCAGCATCGAGATGCCCTCGACCGCAGGGCGCATCCGGTCGAACGGCGCGTCGCTGGCCACCTGGAGGATCCGTGACCCCGCGAGCACCGAGATCGCGGTGCCACCCATGAAGATCCAGTACGACGGCGTCAGCGCCTCGGCACGCACCGGCCGGCGCAGCAGTGCCACGACGACCAGCGTCGAGACGAGCAGGTAGAGCAGGACGCCGACCGACCAGGCAGCCAGCGACAGCAGCAGCAACGACGGGTGCCGCCGAACGATGCGGGCAAGGTCGGCGCACCCGACGGCGATGGACTGGGCGCTGACCACCCACATGAACCAGCCCCCGGTCACCCCGCCCAGCACTGGCTGGTCGGAGCGGTGCAGCACGAGCACGGCCGGCACGAGGTAGCTCAGCGCCAGCCACCCGAGCAGCGCCACCGCGACGAGCACCACCGAGGCCATGACGTAGCGGTCCACGGCGAGCCGCGAGGCGAGTACGCCGCTGGCGGCGACGAAGGTCAGGTAGCCGAAGCCGTGCGCCGGATCCTCGGCGTCGGTCAGTGCCGCCTGTGGCCAGCGGGCCAGCCGCCATGTGGTGGCCGCGACGAGCAGCAGGTAGGCGGCGCCCGCCAGGACCAGCAGCGGCACCGACACCACGTCGAGGCCGACGACGTGCATCGCCTCCGAGACGATGCCGGTCGCCATGACCGCGGAGAAGTCCCCGGGGTCGAGCCGGTGGACGGCCCGCCCCAGCGCCGTCTCGCGGCCACGGTCGTGCATGGGGCCAGCGTCCCACCGGACGCCGAACTTCTCAGGTGCGCGCCGAGCCCAGTCCCAGCACGACGGCCAGTCCCAGCGCGCTGCGTGGGTCGTATGCCGTGCGCCACAGGCCGCCGTGCACCGCACCGGCGGCCTCCTCACGCCACGGTGTGGTCCGCTCGTGTGGCGCCGCCCGCAGGTCGTGCACGAGCAGCGCGGCCATCAGGGTGTTGCTCGTGGCAGGCTCGAACACCTCGATGCCGAATCGGTGGGCGCCGGCGTAGGCGCTCGCGAGCGCACGGTTCTTCACCACGGAGCGAGTGCGGGTGGGTGGCGCCACGTTGAGGGACACCGTGGTCCCTTCCCCCCGCGCCGTGGTCGCGCGCCAGCGCTGGAGCCGCTTGGCGAGCGCGTAGTTCGGGCCCTGCTGCGGCACGAGGCTGTCGTTGAGTCCGGGGTCCTGCCCCGGGGCGTAGTTGCGGCGCAGCAGCCGCCCTCCGCTGAGGGTGCGCAGCGCCGGCCGGGTCAGCCGCAGGCCGGTGCGGGGGTGCCCATAGGCGTTGGCTGAGTACTCGACGGCCTCTCGCGGCACGGCGAACACGTCCGTCGGGGTGGCGAGGAACGCCAGGGCCACGTCGTCGCGGCGCCGGAGCAGCTCGTGGCTCAGCGCGTCGACGGCGGTGGACACACGCACGTTGGTGGCGCCGTCGGCGTACACGTAGTTGCCGAGGACGAACCGCCCGTCGAGCTCGCCCAGCCAGTCGGCCACTGCGGGCAGGCCGTGGAGCAGGTCGGCGCCGGCATGGGTGGCGAGGTCGCCCGTGCTCCACGCAGTTCCGGCGCGCACGGGTAGGTGCAGGGTGCCCGCCGAGTCACTGGCCAGGTCGAGGACCCGCTTCCAGATGTCCGGTCGCGGGAGGTCGACGCCCACCACCTCCGCACCCCACGACAGGGCCGCGCGCAGCGGCCCCATCTCGGCACCGGCACCCAGCACCACGAGCTGCTGGTCGGCAAGCTCGAGCCAGTCGGGGTTGGCCATCACCGTGCGTACCGCCTCCGCGGCCGAGGGTTCCATGACGCCGCGCTCGACCCAGGCGTCGAGCTGCCGGTGGAGCGAGTCGCCGCGCAGCCGGTCGCCGTGCAGGGGGATGCTGAGCTCGGTCGCGCGCTCGCCCGTTCCCTTTACCGTGACGGTCTCGAGACGGTCCCCGCCACCGGCAGCGAAGGCCTCGTCCAGCGGCAGCTCCCCGCCGTCGGGGCCGGTGGCGCGCATCCGGCCGTGCAGCGACTCGAGCCCGGCACGCGCGACCTCGACCGCGGCGCGCCCCTCCCACAGCAGCCCGGCCTCGACCAGCCGTCGGAAGTGGGTGAGGTACCCGTGCCGCCAGTTGGTCTCGCGCTCGGCGGCCTGGGCGCCGACCGGGTCCACCGCCCGGAGCGCGTCGGCGACGACCGCGCGCCCCAGCGCCGAGGTGCTTCGTCTCCCGTCCACCTGCGGGAAGACCACGCCGCGCGGCGACCGGTCACCGTGCGTACTGTCTGCCATAGGCGTGAGTATGCCGGGCGGTCACCGGCTCATGCCTCCCGGTCGGCGGTGGCTCCTGCGTACCCGTGACAAGGGTCCGCCTCGGTCGGGGTGCGGCCGGGCGGTCGCTCTACCGCGCGCACTCGCCCCACGCCTGGCCGAGCACGTCCGTCGCACGTCCTTGGATGCCGCGGCCTCCGTCGCTTCCCGCGAACACACGAACGGCCCGGAACCACACTGGTTCCGGGCCGTTCGTCGCATGCCGAGCACGCGGCACACGGGCGGTGCTAGCTGACGCCGAGGCGGTGCTTCAGGCCGTCGAGCTCGACGCGCAGCTGGGTGGGCAGCTGCTCGCCGAACTTGGCGAACCACTCCTCGATCTGGGGGATCTCGGCCTTCCAGTCCTCGGGGTTGACCGCGAGCGCCTGCTCCAGCTCGTCGGCGGTCATGTCGAGGCCCTCGACGTCGAGTGACTCCGGGGTCGGCACGTGGCCGATCGGCGTCTCCACCGCGGCGGCCTTGCCCTCGATGCGCTCGATGGCCCACTTCAGGACGCGGCTGTTCTCGCCGAAGCCCGGCCACAGGAACCCGCCGTCCTTGTCGCGGCGGAACCAGTTGACGTAGAAGATGCGCGGCAGCTTGGTGGCGTCGGCGTCCTTGCCGATGTTGATCCAGTGCTGGAAGTAGTCGCCGGCGTTGTAGCCGATGAACGGCAGCATCGCCATCGGGTCGCGGCGCACCACGCCGACCTGCCCGGTCGCGGCAGCCGTGGTCTCGGAGGAGAGCGTGGCGCCCATGAAGGTGCCGTGCACCCAGTCGCGGGACTCGGTGACCAGCGGGATGGTCTCCTTTCGGCGTCCGCCGAAGAAGATCGCCGAGATCGGCACGCCCTTCGGGTCGTCGTACTCCGGTGCCAAGATCGGGCACTGCTCGATGGGGGTGCAGTAGCGGCTGTTCGGGTGGCTGGACAGCTCCTGGGAGTCAGGGGTCCAGTCCTGGCCCTTCCAGGACGTGGCGTGCTTGGGCTCGTTCTCGAGGCCCTCCCACCAGATGTCACCGTCGTCGGTGAGCGCGACATTGGTGAAGACGGAGTTGCCCTTGTTGATCGTGCGCATCGCGTTGGGGTTGGTGTGCTCATTGGTCCCCGGCGCGACGCCGAAGAAGCCGAACTCGGGGTTGACGGCGTAGAGCCGGCCGTCCTCGCCGAAGCGCATCCAGGCGATGTCGTCACCGAGGGTCTCGACCTTCCAGTCCTTCACGGTCGGCTCGAGCATCGCGAGGTTGGTCTTGCCGCAGGCGCTCGGGAAGGCGGCGGCGATGTAGTAGACCTGCTGCTCCGGCGAGGTGAGCTTCAGGATGAGCATGTGCTCGGCGAGCCAGCCCTCGTCGCGGGCCATCACCGAGGCGATCCGCAGCGAGTAGCACTTCTTGCCCAGCAGCGCGTTGCCGCCGTAGCCGGAGCCGTAGGACCAGATCATGCGCTCCTCGGGGAACTGCACGATGTACTTGGTGTCGCTGCACGGCCACTTCACGTCCGGCTGGCCCGGCTCGAGCGGCGCGCCGACGGAGTGCAGCGCGGGCACCCACTCGGCCTGCTCGCCCAGCTCCTCGATGCGGCGCAGCACGTTGACGCCGACCCGCGACATGACGCGCATCGACACCACGACGTACTCGGAGTCCGTGATCTCGACCCCGAACATCGGATGCTCGGCATTGAGGTGACCCATGACGAAGGGGATGACGTACATCGTGCGGCCCTTCATGCACCCCTGGTAGAGGCCGCGCATGATGCCCTTCATCTCCTCCGGGTCCATCCAGTTGTTGGTGGGCCCGCAGTCCTTCTCGTCGACGGAACAGATGAACGTGCGGTCCTCGACGCGTGCGACGTCGGAGGGGTCGGAGGCGCAGTAGAAGCTGTTCGGCTTCTTCGCCTCGTCGAGCTTCACGAAGGTCCCGGCCTCGACGAGCTTGGTGGTCAGGCGGGTCCACTCGGCGTCGGAGCCGGTCACCCACTCGATGCGGTCTGGGGTGGTCATCGCGGCCACCTCGTCCACCCAGGCCTGCAGACCCTGGTGGGTGGTGCCGCCGGTCCGTTCGTCGGTCTGTTGCGTCGCCTCGGTCGTCATCTGGTCGGCCGTCCCTTTCGTCCGGTGGACACTGGAGTTCCCCGGAGCACTGAGATAGATGCGTTCACGCCGACAGAAATGTCCACATGGTGAACGCCATGGTGTCGCCACGGTACGCCCGGCTACGCGGCAGTAGATACCGCGCGAGCATGAGATCGGCGGTGAGCCCGCTCACAACCTTGGCGTTGGGGTCGGACCCTTGCACGGTTCTTGCAGGCCTTGCTGAAAGGACGCCGAAACCTGTTGCGGCGGTGGTCGGCCCGCGTCCACCCGCGGGCACCAGCGGTGGGCGTGTCGGGCGGCGCCCTTGGCGTGGTGGCCCGGGGGACGGGCCGCTATGGGGCGGGTCGCTATGGGGCGGGTCGACGCGTCGGCGTCGCGCCACACCGATTTCGTGGCCGAGGCCCGGTGCCGGTAGTCTTTCCCGTCGTTGCTCTGGGGCATCCCACAAGGACACCGGGGCAGCATCTGCGCCCGTAGCTCAACGGATAGAGCATCTGACTACGGATCAGAAGGTTAGGGGTTCGAATCCCTTCGGGCGCGCGTTGTTGGTTGAGACAACACCGCAGGTCACAGCCCCGCGCCGCCCACACGGCCGGGGCTGCCTGCTTCTGCGAGCGCCAGCGACGGTCGCAACACCTCCGACATTCGTGGGGGTCGTGTTGACATCGATGCCTCGTGTGGAGAAGGGGCCGGGGCGGCGGCCACAGTCGGCCAAGCGCCAGCCGCGGTTCGAGCAGCCGATGCTCACGATCCATCAGCGCCCATTCCTGCCCGAGGACCGTTCCGAGGCCGGGCATGGGGAAGGGGATCTCATCATCGGCAAGCGCCAGTGGTCGCCGATCGGGACCCTCGTCGAACGAAAGACCGGCCTGGTCCGGCTGCTTCATCTTCCCCGGCGCGACGGCGACACCCTCCACGATGCGTTGGAAGACCGGATCGGTGACCTGTCGGCGCGCCTGCTGCGGTCGATCACCTGGGACCAGGCACGGAGATGGCCCGTAACCTGACCATCGCCAAATCACTGGGGGCTCAACAGGCGACCCAGGCTCGTCCTGGACAACCGCGCGCCAGCCGATCTTTTCGCGGCGCTGCTAGCCTCCGAGGACCTGCCTCCACCGCGGCGGAACGACGCCGAGCACCAGAACGCCCGGCACCGAGCGTCGGCGATCGAAACGTACTCATCTGGTGAGGAGGACGCTGCCGGGACTCGATACGGGCAGCGTCCGTTTGGTTACCGGTAGGTGCAGGTGAGCGCCTCACCAACGGTCGGCGACGCCAGGAGCGGACAGTCGAGGGCAGTCGCCGGTGTTGACGCGCTCGTGCTGCTCGTCGTCGGCGTTCCGGTCGTGGTGGTGCGCGTCGTGCTTGAGGTCGTCGTCGGTGTCGGGCCCGGCGTCCCCGCGTTGTGCGCCTTCATGACCGACTGCCAGTCGTCCCGCGTCGCAAGGGCGTCCGTCAGCGAGCCGCCCTGGGTCGACCACGAGTAGGTGTATTCCAGCGGCGGATCCGGAAGGACGGTGTGCCACCGGTCGAGGATGGACTGAAGCTGTGCGGCGGTCGGGGCGTCCCAACCTTGGCCACCGAAGACTTGGAACGTGGGGACCAGCTGCTCTTCCGAGATCCCAGCGGCGCGGGCTGCCGCCACCTGCGTGTTGATCTCGGACAGGTCGCAGGTGCCGTCGTGACACGGATAGGGGTCGAGGGCCACCAGGTCGAGGTGGCTCTCGGCGGGGGCGTAGTCAGCGTAGGTCCCCGGGTAGTCCGTCAGTTCTACGAGCGCCTTCTGGCCGCTGGGTATCGCGTCGGCGAGCGCTCGGATCGCGGCGACGCAGTTCCCGTTGGAGGGTTCGTCGAGCAGGAAGTACCCATAGACCCGAGGGTTGGCGACGTTGGCCGTTATGAAGGCGGTGGCACCGTTCGGAGGGGCACACGTGTTCTTGTCCATCCCGATCCACACCAAGCCCTTGTCTCCCGATGGCAGGTCGTCCAGAGCACTGTCACTCGTTCCCACGTCGTGGATGGTGTAGCCGAGTGCGTGCGTGGTGGCGTAGGCGCCCGACTCGTTGGCGAGGAAGTGCAACGGGCCCTGGCCGGTGGTGGGTGGAGTCGTGGTCGAGGAGGCCGTCGTCGTGCTCGACGGCACGGTCGTGCTGGGCGACGTGGGAGTCGTGGAGCTGCTGGTGCTGGAGGCGCTCGTCGTCGACGAGGTCGTATCCGACGGGCCCGTGGTGGTCGTGGTTGTTGTGGTCGTGGACGAGCCGGCGCCGGGCCCCAGGTTCGTGAGGTCGCTGCCGCTGTCGAACACCACGCCCTTGTGGCCGGTGTCCACGCTCGTGCTCCCATCGAAGCCGCGGCCCGACTCGATCCACTGCCACTCGTAGTGGTCTGTGAACAGTGAGAGCTTGATGACGCCGTAGTCCGTGCCGTTGAACGCCTCGCTGCCGGCGTGGGTGCCGGTTCGGGTATATGTCTGGTTGCCGCCGGTGCCGACCACGAAGGAGCGGATACCGCCCGCGTCGAGCCCGCCGGTGGAGTTCATCTTGGCGAACCGCTCGTAGTTGTGGTTGTGACCCTGCAGGACGAGATCGGCGTGGGCCGACTCGAGCAGGGCCCAGATGGGCGCGGCACTGGTGTCGTCCCCGTGCTCGCTGGGGCTGGTGTAGCGCGGTTGGTGCCAGTAGGCGAGGACGTGGACACCTGGGTGTGCGGCTAGGTCTGCCTTCAACCACGCGTACTGCGGCGAGCTGGCGGACATGCTGATCTCGGAGTTGAGGGCGTAGGCACGCCATCCGTCTCCCACGTCGTAGGAGTAGTACACGCCGCCGTCCACGGGGTTGGTCGCTCGTGCGCTGCCGAAGTACCCGAGGTAACCCGCTGGTGGATCGGCGTGGTACTCGTGGTTGCCCGGTACCGGCTTCGTGATGCTCTTGAACGAGCCCCAGGTCGGGTCGTACTTGCTCGAGTAGTCGCTGGCACTGCCATCCGGATAGGCATTGTCACCGAGGACGAGTGCCACGTCCGGCGCCGCCTCCCGGATGAGGTCACCGGTGCTCTCGGCGTTCGTCATCGTCGAGCTACCGGCCTCGGCGATGTCGCCCGCGCCCATCACTACGACCGGCGTCGGCGCCGCCGCAGTCGTGGGACTGAACTGCATGCTGACCGATGCGAAAGCCAGTACGAGCGCGGCGAAGGGTGCGACAGCCACTGCCCGAGGAAGCGTGAGTACCTTCATGGGATCTCCCAGCCGGCGCACAGCGCACCGGAGGCGCCCTGGGCGCCGTGGACAAACGCCGAAACCGATGATGACGACGCTGCCACGTTCGGCGTGGACGCAGCGGCGACGATCGGACTCTCAGCCCGTTGTCGATGGCGGCGAGCCCAAGACCCCGCAGCATGGGAAGGCGCCGACCGGCCAGTGTGCCCACCATGGGGGTGGGCATTGAACTTGGAAAGGCTACCGTGCCGGGAATTCGGGGGCCAGTGAAGCTTCCACCCACGGCACCCGTACCCGACACCGCGGTTGGGCCAGGGCCGCTCGGCTCGAGGGTGACGGCATCCCCGCCGCAGGGGTTGAGGGGCAACCGCGGCGGAGATGCCTGATCGGCGCAGCGGCAACCCGCCTGCACGCGATGTGATTGGGGCACCCCCGCCGCTCCCGCTGGGTGCGAGGGGTAAGACCGGAGCGCCGGAGGTGCTGGCCCCGGACGGTAGCGGCCGGCGAACCTGGCAGTCTGGCCGGCGTGTCACGCCGATACCGGAACAAACAAGACGCAGCGCACTCCGTCTCAAGGGATGACAACGCGCCGGGGTAACGCGGCCAGGACCCGCACAAGACGCACTCAAGCAGAGCTCGCGGACCGGCTGCGCGTGCCAATCCTTGGCGTCTCCGGCATTCTCACTCTGCTCCTGGTCCCAACCGCCATCGTCTGACTGCACAGGCGTCGAAAGAACCGGGAAGCTGATTAGGCCTCGGTACCGGTACCGCATTCTCGCCGAAGTCAACATCAAAGCGCCGAAGTGAGTCTTATAGCCGCTTGACGGCGTCGGCCGGGACATCACTTCATGCCGATGAGCGGATCTACGGTGGCGGTCGCGGGGCGAAACCCGCTAGCCGGTGGGGTTCTTCCCGGGCGAGGCTAGCGACTGGATGGTCCGCTGCTCCGTGATCGAATCGGCGTGACGGTGAACGATCTTCCATTCACGGTCCTCGCGCCGAAAGATCGTCGTCACCCGAAGGCTGACCGGCACCTTCTCCGGAGCGTCACCCAGCCTGACTTTGTTGCGCTCTATCCCCACCTCGTAGGCTAGGTCAGCCGTCTCCACCACCGAGACGGGGTCGAAGCTGTAGTCCTCTCCTTCACTGACCA
>JAICSZ010000179.1 GCA_025936615.1 Pedococcus sp.
GGATTCTCGGCAAGGCCTGACCCAGGCACCATCGTGAGGGGCGGGTCCGACCACACGGTCGGACCCGCCCCTCGCTGTGTGTCCGGGGCGGTCTGCACGCGGAGCCACCCGCGGCCTGTGGATGAGCCGTCGGCGCGGACGACCGGTTGTGCCAGATTGACGCGGTGAGCCGACGCCACCTCCTGCGAACCATCTCGGTCCCGCTGCGGCGTGGTCGGGGCCAAGTGCAGTTCGGCACGTCCGCGGAGCACTCGGTCGTGGTGGAGGGGCTCACCGACGACGAGGTCGCCGCGCTCGAGCAGCTCGACGGCACCCACGAGCTCCCGGACGCGCTGGCCGGCCCCGGCTCCAACCACGTCGTTGCCTTCCTCGGCCAGCACGACCTGCTCGTCGAGAGCGAGGACCTGGCGGGGATGGCTCCAGGGGTCCGCGGCCTGCTGGCACCCGATGCCAGCGCCCAGGCGGTGCTCGGCTCCGCCGACGGGTATGCCGTGGTGTCCCGCAGGCGGGAGTCACGGGTCCTCGTGTGCGGCCGGGGCGCACTGCCGGCAGCCGTCGCCTCGTTGCTCCGCAGGGCCGGGGTGGCCCAGGTCCTCGTGGGCGACGTGCACGCCGACGACTGGGACCACGGGGAGAGGCCCGGCCGGCGCGAGGCTTCCCCTGACTCTGTGACGGGAGCCTCGGCCCCGGATCTCCAGCCGGCGCTCGTGGTGCTCACTGGCCTCGAGGCGATCGATCCCGCGCTCGGTGTGGAGTGGCGCCGCCGCGGCACCCCGGTGCTGCCGGTCGTCCTCCACGGCGTCGAGGCGGTGGTCGGTCCGTTGCTGGCGACGAACGGGCCGTGCCTGCGCTGCCTGGACCTCACCCGCGCCGACCTCGACCCCGCCTGGCCGCTGCTCCTGGGCCAGCTGCTGCGGCCGGGCGTGGGCACCGGTCGTGAGGTCGACGGCGACACGATGCTGGTGGCGGTTGCGGCGGGGATGAGCGCGATGCTGGTGTTGGCCGTCCTCGACGGGCACGGAGTGCCGCCGGGCCGCTCCTTCGAGGTCGGCCTGCCGTGGCCGCAGGTCCGCCAACGTCACTGGCCCGTGCACCCACGGTGCCGGTGCGGCGCGCCCACGGCCACCGAGCCCACGGACACCGAGGCCACGCACACCGAGCCCGCACTCGCCAGGGCAGTAGTCGCACCGGAGCGCCGGGCCAACCTCCGGGGCACGACCCACCTGTCGGCCTAGCCCAGCGCTCCGACCGCGCCACGGCCAGGACCACCCACCTCCGTCATCGGCCGTTCGGTGGGGTGTCGGACCCAGCCGGACACGCGGCATACCCCAACCCGCCCGCACGCCCCGTGGCTCGCACGACAGAATGGCGAGGTGAGCGAGCTCCCCCGCAAGGCCGTCGCGCGCACCGTGCGGCTGGCGAGCCTGCCCCTGGGCTTTGCGGGGCGGACGGCTGTGGGGTTCGGCAAGCGGGTCGGGGGCCGGCCCGCCGAAGCCGTGGCGGCCGAGCTGCAGGCCCGGACGGCCGACCAGCTGTTCCGGGTGCTGGGCGAGCTCAAGGGTGGGGCGATGAAGTTCGGCCAGGCCATGTCGGTCATGGAGGCCGCCCTCCCGGAGGAGTTCGCAGGGCCGTACCGCGCCACCCTGACGAAGCTGCAGGAGGCCGCACCACCGCTCCCGACCTCCACCGTGCACAAGGTCCTCGCGCAGGAGCTGGGACCCCGCTGGCGGACCGCGAAGTTCCAGTCCTTCGAGGACGTCCCGGCAGCGGCCGCGTCCATCGGCCAGGTGCACCGTGCGGTGTGGCGCGACGGGCGCGAGGTGGCGGTCAAGATCCAGTACCCCGGGGCGGGTGAGGCGCTGATGTCCGACCTCAACCAGCTCTCCGTCGTGGCTCGGCTCGCGACGTCGTGGATCCCGGGCATGGACATCAAGCCGGTGCTCGAGGAGCTCAAGGCACGGATGGCCGAGGAGCTCGACTACAACCTCGAGGCGGCCAACCAGCGCACCTTCGCGCGGGCCTTCCGGGACGACGAGCTCTTCGTGGTGCCCGACGTGCTCGCCCACTCCGGACGGGTCATCGTCTCGGAGTGGCTCGAAGGCGTCCCGCTGTCCCGGATCATCTCCTCAGGGACTGTCGAGGAGCGCGACGCGGCCTCCCTGCGGTACATGGAGTTCCTGCTGGTCGGACCCGAGCGGGCCAGGCTGCTGCACGCCGACCCGCACCCCGGGAACTTCCGGTTGCTGCCCGGCGGGCGGCTCGGCGTGATCGACTTCGGCGCGGTCAAGCGGCTGCCCGGCGGCCTGCCCGACGAGATGGGCTCGCTCGTGGCGGCCGCCCTGTCGGGTGCGGCCGACGACCTGGAGGCCGGGCTGCGCATCGAGGGGTTCATCAAGCCCTCGATGACGATCGACGCCGCTGCGCTGCTCGAGTACCTGACCCCCTTCCTCGAGCCGCTCAGGCACGAGGAGTTCACCTTCAGCCGGCCGTGGCTGCGGGGACTGGCGATGCACGTCCACGACGTGAAGCGTCCCGAGTTCCTCGTGGGCATGAAGCTCAACCTGCCGCCCGAGTACCTCCTCATCCACCGCGTGTGGCTCGGCGGCATCGGCGTCCTGTGCCAGCTCGGCGGGACCGTGCCTGCGCGTGAGGTCGTCGTGGAGCACCTGCCCGGAATGCGGCTGCGCCACCTCGCACCTCCGGTCGAGGCTGCGGAACAGCACCCCGAGGCGGGCCCGGAGGGCCAGGGGGCCTAGGCGGCACCTCGCAGGCACACGGACACCCCGGCGCACCCCGGCATACTCCCAGCACTCCACCGGGCAGGTGCAGGGGTCCGCCTCCCAACGGGCGCTCTGGAGGCTGGACGTCGAGGTGCACCGCGCACGACGCCGATACAAGGGTCCGGGTTAGGGCGCTGTCAGCGTGTGCGTCCCCGCTGAAAGCCGTGTCACCACCAGGCGGAGTCGAGCTTGCCCTCGATGCTGCGCAGGTGCTGGCGGCTGCACCGGTCGCAGGTCCACACCTCGCGGCCGTTCTCGGTGCCGCGGGCCCAGGTCAGCCTCGCCAGCGACTCGTCCTCGGCAACGGTGCCGCAGGTGGCGCAGACGACCCGCGCGCCGGGCTGGGTGCCCGCGCCCGCGTCCTCGCTCACGACTTCGCCGCGGCGGCCTTGGCCTTTGCCTCCGCCTTGGCCGCCTGCTTGAACTCGCGCACCTTCTGCAGCGACTCGGCATCCACGACGTCCGCGACAGAGCGGTACGACCCATCCTCGGCGTACGGGCCGACCGCCTCCTGCCAACCAGCCGGTCGGACGTCGAGCTGCTTGCCCACCAGCGCGGCGAAGATCCGGGCCTTCTGGTCGCCGAACCCCGGCAGCGCCCGCAGCCGGGCGAGCAGGTCGGTCGCATCCGCGGCCTCGGTCCAGATCCGCTCGGCGTGGCCGGCGTAGTCGTACCGCACGACCTGCGCGAGCTGCTGCACCCGACCGGCCATCGACCGGCCGTAGCGATGGATCGCCGGAGGTGTGGCGCACAGGTCGGCGAAGGCCTCAGGGTCCGCCGCGGCGATGGCGGCGGGCTCGAGGGTGCCGAACCGCTCGAGGATCTTCCATGGCCCGCGGAACGCGTGCTCCATCGGGTACTGCTGGTCCAGCAGCATCCCGACCAGCAACGCGAACGGGTCCTCGCTGAGCACCTTGTCGGCGTCGTCGTCCTGGGCGATCCGGATCTGCGCGGGCATGCGGCCGAGCCTAGCCGCGCGTCCTCACAGCAGGTAGACGAAGCCAGGGCCCTCATCCCGGTAGGCAACTCCCAGGGCATCCAGCGCCGGCCGCCACGAGCCGGTCACCGACGGGTCCGACCCCTCGAACCCGTGGTCCGCGGTCAACAGGAAGGTGACCTCGTCGAGCACCCCGATGCCCTCGAGGTGGTCCAGGAACGCGACCAGGCGGGCGTCGCTCTGCCGCAACGAGTCCCGGGACATCTCGGAGCGCGGTCCGCCCCCGTGGTGGCCGGCGTCGGTCACGACGTTGGCCCACCAGGTCAGCGTGGGCGCCGTGTCGGCGCTCTCCCACAGCTGGCGCACCTGGTGCAGGCCCAGGTCGTCCACCTGCACGGCCCACCGGAAGTACGGGTCCGCCAGGTGCTCCGGCCGGCCCAGGAACGGCGAGCGCTCCGGCTCCGGCAGCACCCCCTCGGCCGCGGACGTCGCCGCCTCGAACCCGCCGGCTGTCCGCAGCAGCGCCATCGTCCCGTAGTCGGCGCCACGGTCGATCGCCTCGTCAACGCTCGCAGTGCGTGGTGACTCCCCTTGCGGCACATGGTCGTTCACGATCTCGAAGATCGTGCGGACGCCCGGGCGCAGCCACTCCGCAGAACGGTGCCACGTCTCCGCGTCGTTCGGCACCACCCGTTCTCCAGTTGCCCGGTCGTAGAAGACGTTGCCCAGCACGCCGTGCCGCCCCGGCCCCACCCCGGTGAGGATCGAGGTGTGGTTCGTCAGCGTGACGGACGGGAACTCCGCCACGGCACCACCACGCAGCGCCAGTCCCCGCTCGAGGAGCCGCGCCACCCCCGGCAGCTCGCCACCCTCGGCCAGCTCGAGCAGGTCGCCGCTGTGGGCGCCGTCCCAGAGAACTCCCACCACCCGGCGCGGCTGCCCTTCGGGCAGCTCCTCGAGGTATGCCGTGAGCGCTTCTCCGTCCAGGGCGTCACCACGCGCGTCGGTGAGGTCCGCGCGGGGGACGCCCGCGGCATACGCCAACGTCGGCCCCACGTCGACCAGCCGCGCGTGCTCGTCGACGAGGCCCAGCCGGCGCACCCCGGCGCCGGAGAGCAGGAACGGCGCGCGTGACTGGATCACGTCGAGCGAGCCGTGCTCGCCGGCGTGCCCACCCTCCTCCGGGAAGAAGTGGCGGGGGGTGTGCACCACGGCCACGTCGGGCGAGCGGTCGGGGTCCGCGAACAGCGACAGGATCCGCTGCGCGGCGTAGGGGTAGGCGTTGTCGGTGGAGACCGAGGGGCCAGCCTGGGCCACCTCGTGCGCGTACGGCAGGAACGCCATGGGGTCCTCGCTCGCCACGGGGTCGATGCCGTCGAGCACCTCATGGCCCCCCTCAGCGTGCAGGCGCACCCGCCCGAGGTGGTTCGCGGCCAGCGCGGCGCCGTCCTCGACCCACACGACGAGGTCGACCACGTCCTTGAGCTCGGGCGCGGTCAGTGCGGCGACCACGGCTTCGCGGGACATGTCGCGACCCTAGCCAAGCGCACGGCCCGGACATGA
>JAICSZ010000462.1 GCA_025936615.1 Pedococcus sp.
GATGAAGTCCTTGAACCGCCCGGGGACGGGGTTCCAGCGGTTGTGCAGCACCCCGAGGACGGCGTATCAGTCGCGGTCGTTCTCGACGAGGATGAGGATGCCGCCCCGGTCGTAGATGTCGGAGAACTCGCGTCCGCGGACGATCATCTTCTGGTAGATCGAGTAGTAGTGCTTGGGGCGGCCGGTGACCCGCGCCTTGATCCTGGCCTCGTGCAGGTCGGTCTCGACCTGGTCGATCACCTTGGCGAGGAACTGGTCGCGCGAGGGTGCCCGCTCGGCCACCAGGCGCACGATCTCGTCGTACATCTTGGGGTGCAGGGTCGCGAACGCGAGGTCCTCGAGCTCCCACTTGAGGGTGTTCATGCCGAGCCGGTGCGCCAGCGGGGCGTAGATGTCCAGCGTCTCGCGGGCCTTGCGCTCCTGGGTCTCCTGGCGCAGGTAGCGCAGGGTGCGCATGTTGTGCAGCCGGTCGGCGAGCTTGATGACCAGGACCCGGATGTCGCGGCTCATCGCGACGATCATCTTGCGGATGGTCTCGGCCTGCGCCGTGTCGCCGTACTTCACCTTGTCGAGCTTGGTGACGCCGTCCACCAGCAGCGCGACCTCGTCCCCGAAGTCCTTGCGGAGCCCCTCCAGGGTGTACGGCGTGTCCTCGATCGTGTCGTGCAGCAGAGCCGCGACCAGCGTCGGCTCGGTCATCCCGATGTCCGCGAGGATCGTGGTCACCGCCAGCGGATGGGTGATGTAGGGGTCGCCGCTCTTGCGCACCTGGGACGCGTGGCAGCGCTCGGCCGTCAGGTACGCGCGCTCGAGGAGCTCGAGGTCGGCCTTCGGGTGGTTGTTCTTGACCGCTCGGAACAGCGGCTCGAGGACCGGGTTCTCGGACTGGCTCTTGGTCGCCATCCGCGCCAGTCTGGCCCGCATCCGACGACCGGCGGGGCCGGCACTGGACGGACCTCGCTCACGCGCCGGCGCGGGGCGCGCCGGGGCCGGGGTCGCGGAGGGGGTCTCCTCGGGCGCGCTCGGAGCCGGGGTGGCGACGCGCTCCTCAGCCACGGCAGCTCCTCGAAGGGTGGGCCTCCCAGTCTACGCGTTGACGGGTCCCTCAGACCGTCCGCAGCGACTCCAGGTGTAGGTCACCGATGACTTCGCGTCCGTTCAGGACCGAGAGGTCCATCAGCACCGCGAGGGCGTGCGGCACACCGCCGCAGCGCTCGTCGAGCCGGCGGGTGGCCTGAGCCGTGCCTCCTGTGGCCAGCACGTCGTCCACGAGCAGCACCCGCTCGCCGGACCCGATCCCGTCCTGGTGCACCTCGAGGGTCGCGTGGCCGTACTCCAGCGCGTAGGAGGCCGCGTAGGTCTCCCGCGGCAGCTTGCCGGCCTTGCGGACCGGCACGAAACCGACGCCGAGGGCGAGCGCCACCGGTGCGGCCAGGATGAAGCCGCGGGCCTCCATCCCGACCACCTTGTCGACCACGCTGGTGCCGTCGGCGTCCCGGCCGGCGTCCGCGAGCGCGTCGACCACCGCGGTGAAGCCCTCGTGGTCGGCCAGCAGCGGCGTGATGTCCTTGAACAGCACCCCCGGGAGCGGGTAGTCGGGGACGTCGCGAACGAGCTTGTCGAGCAGGTCCTCGAGTCGGGCCGCTGCTCTCACCTGTGGGCTCACCTCTTGCCGCGCTGCGAGCGCGGCTTGCGGGACGGCTGAGCGCGCTTCGAGGAGGCCGACGGGGACACCGAGCGGGAGGCCGGTCGCTCCCCGGCCGTCGAGCGTGGCGTGCGGACCGGCGCCACGTGTACGGCGTCCGCGTCATGGTCCTGGTCGTGGTCGTGGTCGTGGTCGACGGCGGTGCTGCCACCTCCGGGGGCGCGTGGCTGCGGTTCCTCCTGCAGCGGCATGTCCTCGCGGAAGGCGGGGACGGAGGCGTAGCGGTCCACCTCCTGGCGCTCGCGGTGCCGCATCGCCCGCGCGTCACCGGCCTTGATGCCCGGCTCCCGCTCCTTGAGCTGTACGACGAGCGGGGTGGCGATGAAGATCGACGAGTAGGCGCCGGCCGCCATACCGACGAAGAGGGCCAGCGCGAGGTCCTTGAGGGCACCGGAGCCGAGCGACGCCACACCGACGTACAGCAGCGCGCCCACCGGCAGCAGAGCCACGATCGAGGTGTTGATCGACCTCACCAGCGTCTGGTTGAC
>JAICSZ010000346.1 GCA_025936615.1 Pedococcus sp.
GGCGAGGGCCTTCTCGAGGGCGGCGCGTCGCTGCGCGAACGGCCGCCCCGTGTAGTCCTCGCCGTCCAGGGAGAGCAGGTCGAAGGCGACGAAGCTCGCCGGGGTCTCTGCTGCCAGCTTCTTGACCCGGCTGGCGGCGGGGTGGATGCGCTGCTGCAGCGCCTCGAAGTCCAGCCGGTCCCCGCCCTCGGGACTGATCAGCACGATCTCGCCGTCGACCACGGCCCGGTCGGGGAAGCTGGCCTTGACCGCGGCGACGACCTCGGGGAAGTAGCGGGTCATCGGCTTCTCGTTGCGGCTGCCGATCTCCACCTCGTCGCCGGAGCGGAAGATGATCGACCGGAACCCGTCCCACTTGGGCTCGTACAGGTACTCCCCCGTGGGAATCGCCTTGACCGGCTTGGCCAGCATCGGCGGCACTGGTGGCACGACCGATCCCCAGATCGTGCGCAGCTCCGCATCGCGATCGGCCTTCGGCACCATGTAGTCCGCGTCGGACTTGTCCTTGCGCCGCTTGCTGGGCTGGACGCGCGGCGGCTCCCCGGGCATCTTCGGGTAGTCCGGCGGGAAGTTCAGCTCACCCAGGCCACGCTCGTGGACGTCCTTGTCCCACAAGGCGATCGCCGTGGACACGTCACCCACGGCATCGTCGATCCCGGCCCAGGCGTCGCCGGCCGCGGCCAGGATCCCCGGCACGGTGCGGACGGTGAAGTCCGCGGTGGTGACCTCCCGCAGCGCGTCCCAGCCGACCGGCATACTGACCGGCGCTCCCGGGAGCGGGCGCGGACTGTAGGCCGACGCGATGGTGCGGTCCCGGCACGCCTGGTTGAAGTCGACGAAGACTCGCTCGCCGCGCTCCTCCTTCCACCAGCTCGTGGTGACCAGGTCGGGCAGTCGGCGTTCGAGCTCGCGCGCGATGCCGATGACGCCGTGCCGCACGTCGAGGAACTCGTGGGTGGGCGCCACCCGCACGAAGACGTGCACGCCGCGGTTGCCGGAGGTCTTCGCCCAGCCCGTGAGGCCGATCTCGGTGAGCACCTCGCGGAGTGCGTATGCCGCCTCGACGGCATCGGTGAAGTCCCGCCCCGGCTGGGGGTCGAGGTCGATGCGCAGCTCGTCCGGGTTGTCGACGTTGCTGGTGCGGACCGGCCAGGGGTGGAAGGTGACCGTGTTCATCTGCATCGCCCACACCGCGGTCGCCGGCTCGTCGACCACGACCTGCAGGTGCTTGCGGCCGCTGGGATAGGTGCACATCACCGGCTCGACCCAGCCGGGCATGCCCTTGGGCGGGTTCTTGGTCCAGAACTCCTCCCCGGTGATGCCCTCGGGGAACCGCTGCAGGGTGACCGGGCGGTGGACGAGGGCGCGCATCAGGCCGTCCGACACGTCGACGGCGTAGCGGGCGAGGTCGAGCTTGGTGATGCCCCCGGGTGTCGCGTCGTCGTCGGGCCAGATCAGCCGGTCCGGGCTGGAGATGCGCACCACGCGGGTGCCCTCCGGACCACCGGGGACCTCGATCTCGGTCGCGTTCGCCGCCATGGCCGTGAGCCTAGCCAAGCCGGGGTCTGTGCCTTCGGGAGTCCGCGCCTCCAGCGGTTGACGCCCCCCGGAGCGGGCACAAGGCTGGGCAGGTGAGCACACAGGGTGCGCCGAGGGTCCCGCTGGCCCTGGCCAGGGTCGACGAGGTGCTCGTGGTGGCGACGCTGCGCCGGATCCACGACCCCGAGGCGTCGGAGGCCTTCGTCGTGACGGTGGAGGTCCCTCCGGGGGAGCGGCTCGACGAGGAGGGCCTGCTGGGCGAGCTCGGCGACGCACCGTCTGCCTTCGGACCGCAGGCGCTGTGGTCCTTGGAGGTGAGCCGGGCCCATGCCGGGACCGGGACCCAGGTCACCGAGTCGCGCGCGGAGGTCCGTCTCGACGTCGTCGTCCCCACGTCGCAGGCAGCCGCGGGTGTCGAGGTGCTCGAGTCGCTCTGGCGCCGGGTGCGCAGCCTCGCGAGCACGTCGCGGCAGGGCCTGGACCGCGAGACTGCGATCGGTCGCGCTCGCGAGGTGGTGGCCCTGGTCTGGGACGTGCGCGCGGACCGGCTCCAGGTCAGCGACGAGGAGCACCACCCGGAACGGGACGGATGGAGCATCGGCCTGGTGGTCCGGGGCAGGGCCCGATTCGAGGTGGAGCTGGCCACACCCGACGGCGACCCGGGGGCCGTTCGGGTCAGCCGCCGCGAGCCGGCCGAGGTCGCCGACTCGGTCGGCCAGTCGGGATAGGGCCTACCTCTCGCGCGGCTATGGCTGCGAGCTCCGCGTGGCCGAGGATGGGGGTCTGGGACCAAACTCGCCGCCTGTGGCGTTGCACGAGGTGGACACCATCAGCGAAGGAGATGTCACGCGTGAGCATGAAGAGCACCGACCGCGCCTACACCGTCACCAAGACCGAGGAGAAGTGGCGGGACGAGCTCAGCCCTGCCGAGTACCAGGTCCTGCGCCAGGCCGGCACCGAGCGCCCCTTTGTCGGTGAGTACACCGACACCACGACCGAGGGCGTCTACGCCTGCCGGGCCTGCGGTGCCGAGCTGTTCACCTCCGACACCAAGTTCGAGAGCCACTGTGGCTGGCCGTCGTTCTACACGCCCCTCGCGGGCGACTCGGTCGAGTACATCGAGGACCGCTCCATGGGCATGAAGCGCGTCGAGGTCCGCTGCGCCACCTGCGGCAGCCACCTCGGCCACGTCTTCGAGGGCGAGGGCTACGACACCCCCACCGACCAGCGCTTCTGCATCAACTCGATCAGCCTGTCCCTGCGCCCCAAGTCCGACGCCTGACCGGTTCAGGTGCGACGCAGCGTCTCGGGGTCGTCCTCGCCGCCGAAGTAGTGCTCGAGGACGGCCCGGAACGCCGCCCGGTCCTCGTCCCTGTCCGAAGCGAGGGCGAACAACGTCATCGACGAGCGCAGCTTCTGCGCGTCGATCCCTCCGAAGACCTGCACTGCATCGGTGGACCGCAGGGACGCCACCGTCTCGGCGCACTCCCGCAGCCGCGGACCGAGGGTCGGGTGAGCCAGGTAGGCGCGGGCCTCGTCCAGTCCGTCGATGGCGTAGTACTGCGCCGTCTCGCTGCGACCAAGCCCGGCCACCTGCGGGAAGACGAACCACATCCAGTGGCTCCGCTTTCGGCCGGCCCGCAGCTCGCCCAGCGCCGTGGCATACGTGCCGCCCGAGTCCTGCGCGGTGACGAACCGGGTCAGGTCGGAGGAGGGGCTCATCCGCCCATCATCGTTCGGTCAGGCCGCTCACGCCCGCTCGGTCAGCGCAGCGACGCCAGGAGCTCGCCCACCTCGACCCGCCGGCCGGTGTGGAACGGGATCTCCTCGCGCACGTGCAGCCGCGCC
>JAICSZ010000052.1 GCA_025936615.1 Pedococcus sp.
GGCCAGCTCGCGCGGGGTCACCCCGTCGGCGTCCGCCTGCACCTGGATCGGCGTACCGTGCTCGTCCGTCCCCGACACCATGAGCACGTCGTGGCCGGCCATCCGCATGTACCTGCTGAACACGTCGGACGGCACGGCGAACCCGGCCACGTGGCCGAGGTGGCGCGGGCCGTTGGCGTACGGCCAGGCGACGGCGGAGAGGACTTTGCTCACGTGGCGATCCTATGGGTGGGTGCCAACCGGCTTTCGCTGACGCCGGTATGCCGCGCGCTGCACCTGCTCGTCGGTTACGCGGTGCTGGGCCAGATCGTCGCCCGCAGGGCCGCCACGGGCGACTGACGCACCCGACCACAACCACGAGGTATGCCGCGCGCGGGCGTCTGCGCGCGGCATACCTCGTGCTCGTCCGGGCCGCATGCTGGTGTGGGCGGCACAGGTGCGGAACCGCGCGGATCGAGGCCACGTCTTGTAGACATGTCCCGACAGGTGCGCCGCACGGCGCCCCGAACAGGAGGTCGTCGCCGATGATCGCCGCACTCACCGGCATGGGGCTGTCCGCCGCCGCCGGCCTCAACGCCTACATCCCGTTCCTCGTCGTCGCCCTCATCGCCAAGTTCAGTGACTACATCACGTTGCCGTCGTCGTACGCGTGGATCGAGTCGTGGTGGGCGATCGGCATCGGGGCCGTGCTGCTGCTCACCGAGATGGTGCTCGACAAGATCCCCGCAGTCGACACCGTCAACGACGCGGTGCAGACCTTCATCCGGCCGAGCATGGGCGGGCTGGTCTTCGCGGCCACCTCGGCGGCGGAAGGCCTCGACCACTCGACCTGGATGACCCAGAACCCGTGGGTCGGCGTCGTGCTGGGGATCATCGTCTCGGGCCTCGTGCACACCGGGAAGACCGTGTCGCGGCCGGTCATCAACGCCGGCACCCTCGGCTTCGGCGCGCCGGTCGCCTCCACCGTCGAGGACGGCACGTCGGTCGGCCTCAGCCTGGTCGCCTTGTTCATCCCGATCCTGGTCGTCGTGCTCCTCGTGGTGCTCGCCTGGCTCCTCATCTGGCTCTGGCTGAAGATGCGCCGCTGGCGGCAACGACGCAACCGCCGGACCGCCCTCGCGTCCTAGCGGCTAGAGCTCCTCCACGAGCACCGAGCCGTCCGCCACGTGCCAGGACCTGGTGAGCCCGACGGCCTCGGCGAACCTGCGGTCGTGGGTGACCACGACCACGGTGCCGGTGAACGCGGCGACGGCAGCCTCGAGCTGCTCGATCGCCGCAACGTCGAGGTGGTTGGTGGGCTCGTCGAGCACCAGCGTGTTGACCTCGCGGCCCTGGAACACCGCCATGAGCGCCCGCGTGCGCTCGCCCATCGACAGGCTCCGGGCGGGCAGGCCGACGTGTCCCGCACCGAGCCCGAACTTGGCCAGCAGCGTGCGCACGCTCGCGGTATCCCACTCGCGGCCGGTGGCCGGCGAGCGCCCGAGGGCCGCACGGGCGACCTCAAGGAGCGACCCGTCGGTCTCGAGCAACGAGCGGTGCTGGTCGAGCACCCCGACCTCGACGCGGGAGCCGAGCGAGCTGCGACCCGCGGTGAGGGGAAGGCGTCCCAGCAGGGCGGCGAGCAGCGTCGACTTCCCGCTGCCGTTGTCACCTCGCACGCCGACCCGGTCCCCGCGCGCCAGCTCCAGGCTCACTGGCCCGAGCCGGAACCCGTCCCGTTCGACCACCGCGTCGGCCAGGGTCGCGACGACGTCGGCGGAGGGAGCGCCCTCGTTGACCCGGTAGCGCAGCTGCCACTCCTTGCGCGGCTGGTCGACCGGGGCAAGCCGCCCGGCGGCCCGCTCGAGACGTGCTCCC
Source organism: Pedococcus sp. (assembly GCA_025936615.1). Next base: position 1,858 of record JAICSZ010000052.1, read on the forward strand.
CGGGCGGCCTGCCGGTCGGCGCGGGCACGGTGCTTCTCGCGGATGTGCTTGTCCGCCTCGGTGCGGGTGGCCGCGTCGCGGCCCGCGGACCGACGTCCCCGCTCGGCCCAGTCGTGGCGTTGCCGGGACTGGGCGAGCAGCCGATCGCGGTTCTGCGCGTAGTCCTCGTACCCCTGCCACGCCTGCCGTCGGGCGAGCTCGCGCTGGGCCGCGTACGCACTCCAGCCACCGGTGTAGTGGGACACCCGCTGCTGGTGCAGGTCGAGCTCGACGACACCGGTCGCGACGGCGTCGAGGAAGTGGCGGTCGTGGCTGGCGACCAGCACCGGCCCGCCGTGTGCCCGGACGAAGTCCACCACCAGGTCGAGCCCCCTCGCGTCGAGGTTGTTCGTGGGCTCGTCGAGCAGCAGCACGTCGAAGCTGCTCGCCAGCACGGCGACCAGCGAGGCCCTTGCCGCCTGGCCACCCGAGAGGCTGCCGAGGAGCCGCGCCGGGTCGACGTCCAGCCCGACCGACGCGGCAAGCTCGGGCAGGCGCGCGTCGAGGTCGGCCGCCCCGAGCGCCAGCCAGCGCTCGAGCGCGCCGGCGTAGCGGTCGTCGGCACCGGCGCCGCCCTCCTCGAGCCCCGTCGCGGCCTGCTGCAGGTCGCGCTCGGCGCTCGCCACCCCGGTCCGGCGGCGCACGTAGGCGAGCAGGGTCTCGGCGGGGTCCGGCAGCTGTTGCGGCAGCCAGGCGAGGGTCGCGTCGCTCGGGGCGAGACGGACCTCGCCGTGCACGACGGGGAGCTGGCCGACCAAGATGCGCATGAGCGTCGACTTGCCGGAGCCGTTGGGGCCGACGAGCGCCGTGACGTCACCGTCCGCCAGGACGAGGTCGACCGCGGTGACGAGGGTGCGCGCGCCGATGGCGACGTCGAGGGCAGTCGTGGTGAGGGTGGTGGGCATCGGGTTCCTGGACAGCGAGGTGGTCCCACGTGAGGTGGGCGGGCTGGGTCGTCAGGAAAGGTCCACGGGTGGCACGGTACGGACCCTCCTCGCCCGGTGTCCACCAGGTTTGTGGCGCCCGCCGCCTCCCAGCGCGCGTCCAGCCGGCGCCCAGCCGGCCCGGCTACCCTCGCCGGTGTGACGGTGGGCGAAGCGGTGCGGCGGCCCGCCACGCGTCGCACCCTGTTCACCGAGACCATCCTGGTCCTGGGCGTGAGCCTCGGCGCCTCGGGCATCTGGTCGCTGCTGTCCCTGGTGGACAAGCTCACCAGGCAGGTCGCGCTCAACAAGCAGACGACCGCGATGAACTCCTCGGTCACGCCCGACCGGCCCTGGCTGGACCTCGCCTACCAGCTCGTGGGGATCGTCCTGGCGCTGGTCCCGGTCGCCCTGGCCCTCTTCCTGCTGCTGCGCGACCGCCGCGACGCCAGGCAGGCCATCGGCTTCGACCTGCGCCAACCGGGCCGTGACGTGCTGAGCGGGCTCGCCCTGGCAGGCGCGGTCGGCATCCCCGGCCTCGGGCTCTACGCCGCGGCAAAGGCGCTCGGCCTCAACACCACGGTCGCCGCCGCGAACCTGGCCAGCCACTGGTGGACCGTGCCGGTGCTCGTGCTCGCCGCCGCCCAGAACGCGGTGCTCGAGGAGGTGGTCATGATCGGCTACCTCTACACCCGGTGGCGACAGGCCGGCTGGTCGCTCCCGGTCGTCATGCTCGTCTCGGCGCTGATCCGTGGGTCGTACCACCTCTACCAGGGCTTCGGTGGCTTCCTCGGCAACCTCGCGATGGGGCTGATCTTCGGCTGGGTCTACACCCGGACCCGCCGCGTCGGCCCGCTCGTCGTCGCGCACACCACCCTCGACGTGGTCGCCTTCGTCGGCTACGCCCTGCTCAAGGGCCACCTGTCCTGGCTGAGCTGACGGCTCATGCGCTCGAGTGCCGCCTGCGCCCCCTCGCAAAACGGCGGTTGCGCGACCAAAACGGCTGCTACAACCGGGGGCTTGCTGGCGCAACCGCCGTTTTGTCGCTGACGGCCGCGTCGTAGAGGGCCTTCTTGGACAGGCCCGTGGTCGCCGCGACGTCGGCGCACACCTCCTTGAGCCGCTCACCCCGGGCGACCCGCTCCCGTATGCCGGGCAGGGCCTCCTCGAGCGACGTCACCGTGGGCGCCGCGCCGGCCACCACGACGGTGATCTCGCCACGGACGCCGTCAGCCGCCCAGTCCGCCAGCTCGGCCAGTGCGCCGCGCCGCACCTCTTCATAGGTCTTGGTCAGCTCCCGGCACACCGCCGCGGGGCGGTCGGCCCCGAATGCCTGGGCCATCGCGCGCAGGCTCGCCTCGATCCGGTGCGGCGCCTCGAAGAACACCATGGTGCGGCGCTCGACGGCGAGCGCCTCGAGCGCCCGCGACCGCTCCCCCGGCTTGCGCGGCAGGAACCCCTCGAAGCAGAACCGGTCGACCGGCATCCCGCTGACCGCCAGGGCCATGAGCACTGCACTGGGCCCGGGCACGCAGGTGACCCGGATGCCCTGGTCGACCGCGGCCGTGACGAGCCGGTACCCCGGGTCGGACACCGACGGCATACCGGCATCGGTCACGACGACCACGCGTGCACCGGCGCGCAGCCGCTCGACCAGCTCGGCGGTCCTCGCCACCTCGTTGTGCTCGTGGTAGCTGAGCACGGCGCCGCGCGGGGTGACAGCCAGGTCGGCGCACAGGCGTCGCAGGCGGCGGGTGTCCTCGGCGGCGACGACGTCGGCGGTGGCGAGCTCCTCGGCCAGCCGGGGGGCCGCGTCGCGGGGGTCGCCGATGGGCGTGGCGGCCAGCACGAGGAGGCCGGTGCCGGGAAGTTGGGCGGACGCAGCACTCACCCGACCATCCTGTCAGGGGCGCGTGAGGTCGCCTGCATACGATGGCGCGCATGACCCGGGCGGAGCTGCTGCGCGTACGCCTGCTCGGGTACCGGCCAACGGACGCGTTGTGGGGCTGGCTGGGGCCGTTGTTCTTCGCGGTCGTCGGCGGCGGGATGCGGTTCTGGGCGCTGGGCCGCCCACACCAGCTGGTCTTCGACGAGACGTACTACGTCAAGCAGGGCGTCTCGATGCTGGACTACGGGGTCGAGATGCGGGTCCCCGACTCGATGAAGACGCCCGACGCGCTGTTCACGGCGGGGACACCCAACGTCTTCGGGACAGAAGGGGACCTGGTCGTCCACCCACCGGTCGGCAAGTGGATCATCGCGGTCGGTGAGCAGCTGTTCGGGCAGACCTCGTCGTTCGGGTGGCGGTTCTCGGTGTGCGTGCTCGGGACCCTGTCGATCCTGATGATCGGGCGGGCGGCTCGGCGGATGTTCGGGTCGTCGATGCTCGGGACGATCGCGGCGTTCCTCGTGGCGTTCGAGGGGCACCACTTCGTGCAGTCGCGCACCGGCCTGCTCGACCTCATCGTGATGTTCTGGGCGCTGGCGGCGTTCTGCGCGCTGCTGATCGACCGCGACCGGTCGCGGGCGCTGCTCGCGCGGAAGGTGGCCGAGCTGCCGGACGGTCGTGTCGTGAAGGGCTTCGGGCCCTCCCTCGGGTGGCGACCCTGGCGCTGGGTGGCGGGGGTCTGCCTCGGCCTGGCGACCGGCACGAAGTGGTCCGGCCTGTTCTTCCTCGCCGCATTCGGGGTGATGACGGTGCTGTGGGACCTGGGGGCCCGTCGCGCGGTCGGGGTGCGGCACTTCTTCCGCGCCATGGTGGTGCGCGACGGCCTGGTCGCCGCGGTGGTCATGGTCGGCACCGCGTTCGTGACGTATGCCGTGTCGTGGACCGGGTGGTTCAGGTCCAGTGCTGGGTACGACCGGCAGTGGGCCGCTGCCCACCCGAAGGACACCTGGGTGCCGGACGCGGTCCGCTCGCTGTGGCAGTACCACCGGGAGATCTACAACTTCCACGTCCACCTCAACGACAACCACCCGTACCGCACCAACCCGTGGTCGTGGATCATCCAGGGGCGACCGACCTCCTTCTTCTACGAGGGACCCAAGAGAGGCCACGACGGCTGCGTTGTCGCCCAGTGCTCGAAGGCGATCACCTCGATCGGCACGGTGTCGGTCTGGTGGCTCGGGGCGGCGGCGGTCTTCGTGCTGATCTTCTACTGGGCGTTCCGGCGGGACTGGCGCGCCGGGGCGATCCTCGCCGGGCTGGTGGGCGGCTACCTGCCGTGGTTCTTCCTCGAGGAGCGCACCATCTACTCCTTCTACACGGTGGCGTTCGAGCCGTGGGTGGTCTTCGGCGTGGTCTTCGTGCTCGGCCTGGTGCTGGGCCGGCGCACCGACTCGTGGCGGCGCCGGCAGGCGGGGCTCTACGTCGTTGGCGCCTACTGCCTGCTGAACCTGGCGATCTTCGCGTTCTTCTGGCCGATCTACACGGCCCAGGTGATCCCCCTCGGTCAGTGGTCCGCGCGGATGTGGTTCCCCAGCTGGGTCTGAGACTGCGCCCATGCGCGGAGGTGACGGGCCAGCCCGCGCGAGCAGGCGGCATACGTCGATCGCCCGACGCGGCGCTGGAAGCGCTGCCATGATGTGCGCGTGACCCCCGCGAGCGGTGACGAGGATCGGCTGGGCGACCGGCTGACCCGGCTCGCCCGGGTCACGGCGGAGCTCGTCCGTGCCCCCGACGTCGACTCCGTCACCCGGATCGTCATCGACCACAGCGCCACTGCCGTGGGCGCAACTATCGCCGCTCTCGCCCTCGCTGAGGAGTCCGAGAGCCCCCCACACGTGGCGGGGCTGAGTGGACTCTCGGCGCTAGAGGCCCAAGCGATCGCCGACAGCGCGTACGACATGCCGACCCCTGCGGGGGATGTGGTCAAATCCGGCGAGCGGATCATCCTAGTGGGTCGCGAAGCGATCCTGCAGGCCTACCCGGACGTGCCGCACATCGACCGCGGAGAGCGTGCGCTCGTGTGCCTGCCGCTGCGGGTTCCCTCTGGGACGATCGGGGCAATCTCGCTGTCCTTCCCGGGAATACGGCCACTGGACCATGCGGAGCTGGACTTCCTGGAGATCTTGGCCGATACATGTGCGCAGGCGCTGGTTCGGTTGCGTGCCGAGGACCGCGCCGCGAGGAACTGGGCCAAGCTCGAGTTCCTCGCCCAGGCCTCGGCCGAACTGTCGGCCAGTCTCGACTACGAGGCGACCCTGACGAAGGTGGCGCAGCTCGCGGTTCCGGACTTCGCCGACTGGTCCGCGGTGGACCTGGTGCAGGACGGCCGGCTGCACCGGCTGGCGGTGGCCCACGTCGACCCGGCCAAGGTGCAGCTGGCCCGGGACCTGGCCCAGCGCTACCCGAGCGACCCGGACGCCCCGGCGGGCCCTTGGCACGTGATGAAGACCGGCCGCAGCGAGCTCATCCAGGTCACCGACGAGATGCTCGTGGCGGGCACCGTCGACGAGGAGCACCTCCGGGTCGCCCGTGAGCTGAGCCTGCGCAGCGCGATCACGGTGCCGCTCGTCGCCCGGGGACGGGTGCTCGGGGTCATGAGCTGGGTTGCGGCAGAGTCGGTCCGGTCCTATTCGCAGGAGGACGTGGCGTTCGCGGAGGACCTGGCCAAGAGGGCTGCGATCGCCATCGACAACTCCGAGCTGCACAGTGAGACGTTGGCCGCCGCGACCAGGCTCCAGCACGCCGTCCTGCCCGCCCGGGCGCCGCACGCACCGCACTTCGACGTCGCCGTGCACTACAGCCCGTCGGGACGCACCGAGGTGGGCGGCGACTTCTACGACGCGGTGCCCCTCGACGACGGACGGGTGGCGTTCTTCGTCGGCGACGTCATGGGGCGGGGCGTGGCCGCCGCCGCGGCGATGGCCCAGATGCGCGCGGCGGTCCGGGCCTACATCGCTGTCGACCCCTCGCCTCGGGCGGTGCTGGACCGGCTGGACCGGATGCTCCAGCAGTACGGCACCGAGCAGCTGGTCACGCTGTTGTGCGGACTCGCCGATCCCGGACGCGGGGAGCTCGTCGTGGCCAACGCCGGGCACCCACCCGCCGTGGTGCTGCGGCGCTCGGGCGAGCGGGAGCAGCTGCCGGCAGCGGACGGCCCGCCGCTCGCGGTCGCGGACTCGCCGAGGCGGGAGCAGGCCCTGCCCTTCGGCGAGGGCGACCTGGTGCTGGTGTTCACCGACGGGCTCATCGAGCGCCGCGACGAGGCGATCGACGACGGGCAGGCGCGCCTGCTCGACGCGCTCGGGACGGTGCAGGGTCCCGACCTGGAATCTGGCCTGGGCGCCCTCGTGGAGGCCGTCCGTGACCCCACGCGTGACGACGACGTGGCGGCCCTCGCACTGCGGAGGCGCACGGCTCCTGGTGGTTGACGGCAGTGGGCTCGGGGGCCGACCTCGAGGGTCGTGGCGGGAAGCAAACCACGCCCTTGGTAGTTGAACCTTCCATGAACGTGGACATCTGGTCGGACATCGCCTGCCCGTGGTGCTTCATCGGCAAGCGCCGCTTCGAGAAGGCGCTGGCCGCCTTCCCCGAGCGCGCGCAGGTCACGGTGACGTGGCACAGCTACCAGCTGGACCCGGGGCTGCCCGAGCACTACGACGGCACCGAGCTCGACTACCTCGCGGCGCGCAAGGGTATGCCGCGTGATCGGGTTCGCGACATGTTCGCCCAGGTTGCGTCTGTCGCCGCCGGCGAGGGGCTCGAGTACGACTTCGACTCGCTCGTGGTGGCCAACAGCCTCCGGGCCCACGAGCTGCTGCACCTGGCCAGGGAGCACGGCGTGGCGGACGCCGTCAAGGAGTCGCTGCTGTCGGCGCACTTCGAGCACGGCGAGGACATCGGATCGGTCGACCTGCTCGAAAGGGTGGGGGTCGAGGCCGGTCTCGAGGCTGTCGAGGTGCGGGACGCCCTGTCGAGCGGCACGTACGCCGCCGCGGTGCAGGCCGACATCCAGCAGGCACGGGCGCTGGGGATCCAGGGCGTGCCGTTCTTCGTCATCGACAACCGGTACGGGGTCTCCGGTGCGCAGCCGACCGAGCTGTTCTCGCAGGCGCTGGCCCAGGCGTGGGCCGAGGAGCATCCGTTGGCGATGGTGCCCTCGGCTGCCGAGGACGGCGCCGCGTGCGGCCCTGACGGGTGCGCCATCTGAGGACCCGCGTCGTGCCAGCCTCGAGGTGATGCAACCGCGCCCGGGTGACTTCCGAGTTGACGATGGACGGGCTGCGGGCCGCTGCCGGGTGTGCCGTGTCGTGCGCCGAGCCTGGCGACCCGGGCGCGTCCAGCGCAACGACGGATCGCCACGTTGCCAGGGTTCAGAACCCGTTCGGGTGGTGCGGCTCAGGGGCGCCGTCGTGGTAGTGACGCTCCGCGCGCTGACCGCCGGCGTCGGCCCGCGACGCTTCGTGTGGGACGTCCTCGTGTTCGCGGTGGGAGCGGACGTGCGCCATGTCCAGCGCCCGCAGCTGCTTGACGAAGTCCTCGAGCGCCGGGCCGGGCAGCGCACCTGGCTGACTGTAGACGAGGGCACCCTCCTTGAACGCCATGAGCGTGGGTACGGATCTGATTCCGA
>JAICSZ010000489.1 GCA_025936615.1 Pedococcus sp.
ACGATCCAGCGCTCGGACCGGCGTTCGTGGGTCTGGTACGACAACCGCTGACCGGGCCGCACCTCGATCCGCTTGACCTTGTAGCCCAGCCCCTCGTCCAGGACGTACCAGGCCCCCCACGGGCGCTGCTCGGACTCCATGTGGTCAGGTTCCCACAGGCACATCGTCGGCCAGAAACTCAGTGATGCACGTAGACCGGTGCCGTGGTGATCCGGAGCCGCTTCCGGGCCGAGATGTGCTTGCGGTGTCCGGTGATGGTCTCCAGGTGCCGGGAGCGGTGCGGCGCCCGCACCTTCGTGTGACCCTTCGTGGTCCAGTACACCCAGCCGGTGTGGCGGCCGGAGACGACCGCACAACGGAACAGATGGTGCTTGCCCCGCTTGCACGACTTGACCTTGTGCCCGAGCAGCCACCGATGAACCGTCCGGTAGGCGACGCCGGCCGGGGTGACGGTCGCGTTGTTCGCGGCAAGCATCTGCACGCCCAGCTGCCGGACGTTGAACCACGCGAGCCAGTAGACCCGACCGACGCCGGCTGCGGCGTTCAACAGATAGGTGCGGACCACGTACGACGCCTGGGTCCGCATCGGCAGCGGCCGCACCGGAGCGCCGGCACCACGTACGCCGTAGTTGATCTCCATGTTCCACAGCGGCCCTCTGACGTGGTGCTTCGCCATGATCCGGCGCGCCAGCCCGAGATAGCGGAGCGAGTCCTCCGGCGTCCCCTTCATCGGCGGATAGGGGTCCACCCCGACCACGTCGATGTAGCTCCCGATGCGCCGCCCGTGGACGCGTTGGCTGTAGAAGGCGCTCATCCAGCGCTGCTGGTACCGCATCCGCAGCACCATGGCCGGCCCGACCACGACGGCGTGTCGGGCGGCTCGATGGATGATGGTGGACGCGGTCGCTACCAGCGTGGCGAGCTGCCGAGGGGTGCCGGACCAGTTCTGGATGATGTCGGGCTCGGGCCAGATCTCGTACTCGACCCTGGTGCCGTACCGCTCCACCACCTTCTTGACATACCTCTTCCAGGCGCCCACCGGCGGCATCTGCGTCTGGGGTGACTGAGCGTGGGCATGCGCGTAGAAGTTCGGCGTCAGGCCGAGCACGACCAACGGGGTGTCGTGGCGAGAGCGTGCCTCACGGACGAGCCCGTCGAGCCGGCTGAAGTCGAACTTGCCACGCGCGACCTCGATCTGGGGCCAGTAGACGCCGTTGGTCGCCAGGTTGACGGCACCCATGGGGGCCGAGGGGTACGCCGAGGGCAGCAGCGGCGCAAACATGCCGAAGAAGTGCTCCGGAAGCCTGTGCCCTCGGGCGTGCCGCCCCGCGTGAGCATGGCGCGAGGCCGAGGCAGGGGCCATCTGGGCGGCGGTTGTGGACTGGTCCCCGGCCGATGCGGAGTCGGACACTCCCGCGGCCAACGACACAGCGAGCATCAGGGCCGCTGCGATCGAAATGCCCCGGGTGCCGGTGGCGCGGGCGAGCCGCCGAGCCGTGCGCATGTCCTGTTTCCGTCCCTCACCGTTCGAAGCCCGCTCGACAGTAGCCCGGAGCGGACCTCGAGGCATGCGCTTTGGTCGGATTGGTACGCCGAAGGCCGCCCCGCGGACTGTCGTCTGAGAGGCGGCCCTCGGGTGACGTCAGGTCAGTCGCCAACCTTCTCGCCCGCAGCCTTGGTGGCCCGGACGGCGTTGCTCGCCGTCTTCTTGGCGGAGGTGGCCGTCGCCTTGGCGCTGCTGCGCGCCGGGCTCTTGGCCGCCTTCTTCGTGGTGCGCGCAGCCGACTTCTTGGCGGTCCCGGCGGTCTTGGTGGCCTGGGTGCGCGTGGTCTTGGC
>JAICSZ010000390.1 GCA_025936615.1 Pedococcus sp.
GCGAGGTCCGCCGCGGCGCCCATCCGCGGCATACCGAGCTCGACGCCTGCCACTAGAGCCACCTCAGCAGGCCGCGCCGGGCCGCGTGCACCAGCCCGACGAGCAGGACGCCGATGAACACGGCGATCTCGACGAGCGACGCGACGCCGAGGCGCGAGGAGCGGACCACCAGCGCCCAGGGGAACAGGTACACGGCGTCGACCGCGAAGATGACGTAGAGGAACGCGTAGACGAAGTACCGGATCTGGGTCTGCGCCCAGTCCCGGCCGACCGGGTCGACGCCCGACTCGTACGTCGTGAGCTTGGCGCGGGTGGGCGCCTTCGGCGCGACCAGCGCACGGGCCCCCATTGCCGCCACGAACAGCAGCAGGCCGATGACGACCACGGCGGCGACCACGACGTACGGCGACACGCTTGGCAGCCTAGTGGCCACAACGCGCCCTAGGCTGGACGCGTGGAGCGCCTTCCGCTGTTCCCGCTGGGCACCGTGCTCACCCCCGGCGCCCAGATGCCGCTACGGGTGTTCGAGCCGCGGTACGTCGCATTGGTGCACGACCTGCTGCGCAGTGAGGAGCCGGAGCGGTTCGGCGTCGTGGCGATCCGTCGCGGGATCGAGGTGGGTCCGGACGCAGTCCACGAGCTGCACGACGTCGGGTGCGTGGCGTCGGTCTCTGCCCTGGCCGACACCGGCGACGGCCAGCTCCTGCTGGCCGTCCAGGGCACGCGCAGGTTCCAACTCGACGCGCTCCTCGAGGGCTCCGGCAGCCCCTACCTCGTGGCCAGTGTGACCGTGCTCGGGGAGCCGGACGGCGCCACGCCCGAGGAGCTCGCCCGCACGGCGAACGAGGTCCGGCGGGCGCTGACGGACCACGCGCGATCCCTGGGCGAGCTGAGCGCCGACTGGCCCACGTCCCCTGTCGAGCTCTCGCACGCGGTCGGGACCGCCCTGGGTCTCGAGCTGGCCGAACGGCAGGCGCTGCTGGCCGCCCCGGACACCGCGACGCGGCTGCGGCTGGGGCTGGCGGCGGCCCGCCGGGAACGCCGCCTCGCGTCCACGCTCCACGTGGTGGCGACCGCGCCGCACCTGACCTGGAACCCGAACTGACCCGCGTCAACCGAGTCGGTCGAACGCCGGCGCGTAGCGGAAGGCTCCGGCGGGGCCGTCGCGCCAGGCCTCGAGTCGCCGAAGCATGAAGTACTCCCGGCCCCAGTCCTGCGGCGGCCTCACGCCGTGGTCGACCGCCGCCTCGAAGCCGAACCGCGGGTAGTACGTCGGGTGCCCGAGCAGCACCACGCCGCGCAGGCCGAGCGCATCGGCGGCCGCGAGGGCCCCGTGCATGAGTGCGGACCCCACCCCTCGGCCCTGCTGGTCGGGGAGGACGCCGATCGGGCCAAGGCCCACGACCTCGCCGGTGCGACCGTCCAGCGTTGCGCGGCTCACGGCCACGTGCCCCACCACCAGGCCGTCTCGCTCGGCGACGAGGGTCAGCTCGGGGACCAGGTCGCCGTCCCCGCGCAGCTCGTCCACGAGGGTGGCCTCCGCGCCGCCGTCGCTGGCCGGGCGGCCGTCAGGGGTTGGCCCGTGGGCCATCGCAGCGAGCAGGAGTGCGTGGACGGCATCGTGGTCGTTGGGACGTTCGCGGCGGACCAGCACGACGGCGAGCGTATGCCGCGTGGTCGCCGACTGCGCCTGGTTTTCAGCCTTGCCCGGCGAGCCGGAGCCCGGGGCACCAGCCGCTCCTCGTCGTGCTCGGGCACCGGGCCGAGTGCGGTGCGTGGCTGCCGTGCAGGCGGCCGTCGGCTCCCCAGTGCAACAGGTCCTCCTGCCACGGGTTCTGCAGCAGCCACAACCGCTCCGAGGCCTCGACGGTCTCGGCGTGGAACGCGTGGAACCGATGCCACAGTCCGACGAGCAGGTCTCGCATGGGGACAGCGTGCTCCGCCGGGCCGGCTGGAGACAGTGGCGGAGATGCCTTGGTCCGCATGTTTCCTGCCAAGGTGCGCAGGCCGCAGGATGCAGCCAGGCGCGCCCACACACCCGGCATCCGCCCACCTGTTCCCACGGCGCGAGCCTGTCCCGTCGCGCCCTGCCACACCAGGGCCGGAAGTCCCGTGTCCGGCCGATCCTCGTCGTCCGAATGGCGGGTTGGACGTAGGGTGAAGGAAAGGCGGTCCTACCATGGAAGAACGCCCACCACGAAGGCATTGGCGGGGCTTCCGGTAGAAGAACAGGTGGCGGAACGCAGATGAGCAGCAAGTCCGTCCAGCAGCTCGATCGAGTCGTGATCAGGTTTGCTGGGGACTCCGGCGACGGCATGCAGCTGACCGGTGACCGGTTCACCAGTGAGACCGCCGCACTCGGCAACGACCTGTCCACGCTGCCCAACTTCCCGGCCGAGATCAGGGCGCCGCAGGGGACACTCCCGGGCGTCTCCAGCTTCCAGCTGCACTTCGCCGACCACGACGTGCTGACCCCGGGCGACGCTCCGGACGTGCTGGTGGCGATGAACCCGGCCGCGCTGAAGGCGAACCTGCGCGACCTGCCCCGCGGGGCGACGATCATCGCCAACACCGACGAGTTCACCAAGCGCAACCTGTCCAAGGTCGGCTACGCCTCCAACCCCCTCGAGGACGGCAGCCTGGAGTCCTGGCACGTGCACCCCGTGGCCCTCACCAGCATCACCGTGGAGGCGCTCGCGGAGTTCGACGCCCTGTCCCGCAAGGACAAGGAGCGCGCCAAGAACATGTTCGCGCTCGGCCTGCTGTCGTGGATGTACCACCGGCCCACGACCGGTACCGAGGCCTTCCTCGAGAAGAAGTTCGGCGCCAAGCCGGACATCCTGGGTGCAAACCTCGCTGCCCTCAAGGCGGGCCTGCACTACGGCGAGACGACCGAGGACTTCGCGGTCTCCTACGAGGTGAAGCCGGCCGCGATGCCCGCCGGCACGTACCGCAACATCACCGGCAACCTGGCCCTCGCGTA
>JAICSZ010000313.1 GCA_025936615.1 Pedococcus sp.
CCCGCGTGGGCCAGAACTCCCGCGTCGTGTTGACGCACGACGTGGCCCAGCGGGACAACCTGCGCGTCGGTCGCCACGACGGTGTCGCGGCCGTGATCGAGGCGCTCAAGGGACACCCGCTGTTCGCCCACGTCACGTTGACACGCAGCGAGCGCAGCCCGATCGCGGCGCTCGTCACCGACCTGCTCGAGGGCCTCGAGGTGTGATGCCGGCGACGTGTGCCCGGGACGGCCACCAGCACACGTCGCCCAGAACGCCCCTGCGGATGCCGCTCCGGCACCACCGGTCACACCGGTCACCCGGGCCTCGGACGCGCGGAAGTTCTAGTACGAACGGACGAGTCACTTTGGGATGGGACCTGCTTTTCGGGTAAGGTCTCGGTTTCATAACGTGCCGGGTCGCCCGCAGGACCGCCCAGGCGCATGCACTGACCGGCACTGTTCGAGGCCACCTGGGGGGTGGCCTTTGCTTTGGAGGAGACGCATGGCCCAGTCCTACGCGGGTCGGCACCGTCACGGGCCGACACACGGCAGGCGACACGCGTCCCGTTCCTCCCTGGTCGCCCGGGCGATCCGCCGCCCCGTGCTGACCTCCAGCCTGCTGCTGGCGGTCGTCGCAACCACCGCCGCCGGCTACCAGGCCGCAGACGGGCACCAGACCGGCGCCGCGGCCTACACCGTCAGCAGTGAGGCGATCCAGCAGGCCAACGAGCTGTCCGACACCGCGATCGAGGACAGCGCCCGGCTCGCCGCGGCCCGCAACGAGACCAACACCAGCATCGCCGCCTCGCAGGAGAAGGACCGCCAGAAGGCGGTCGCCGCCGCGAAGGCCGCTGCCGAGGCTCGTCGCAAGGCCGCCGAGAAGGCTGCCCGCGACAAGGCGCGCAAGGCCCTCGAGGCCAAGAAGCAGGCGCTGCTCGCGAACGCCCAGAAGGACCCCAGGGCGGCGGCTCGCGCCATGCTCGGTGACTACGGCTTCAGCGAGAGCCAGTGGGGCTGCCTCGACCAGCTGTGGAACGGCGAGAGCGGCTGGCGCTACACCGCCGAGAACTCCTCCTCGGGCGCCTACGGCATCGCCCAGTCGCTGCCGGGCTCCAAGATGGGCACGGTCGCAGACGACTGGCGAACCAACCCGGTCACCCAGATCAAGTGGGGGCTGAACTACATCCGCAGCTCCTACGGCACACCCTGCGGCGCCTGGAACGCCTGGCAGAGCCGCTCACCGCACTGGTACTGAGAACGGGCTAGCGGGGCGGGCGCGTCATCGCGAGCACGTCCAGCGCCTCGTCGAGCTGTGCCTCGGTGAGCTCGCCCCGCTCCACGTGGCCGCGCTCGAGCACCACGTCGCGGATCGGGCGGCGTTCCTTGATCGACTGCTTGGCCACCGCCGCCGCGGCCTCGTAGCCGATGTATCGGTTCAGCGGGGTCACGATGGACGGTGAGCCCTCGGCGAGCTCCCGGGCCCGGTCGACGTCGGCCTCGATGCCGTCGACGCAGCGGTCGGCGAGCAGCCGTGACGTGGTCGCGAGCAGGTGGGCCGACTCGAGGACGTTGCGGGCGAGCACCGGAAGCATGACGTTGAGCTCGAAGTTGCCCGAGGCACCCGCCATGGTGATCGCGGTGTCGTTGCCGACCACCTGCACGCAGGCCATCAACGTCGCCTCGCAGATCACCGGGTTGACCTTGCCCGGCATGATGCTAGACCCCGGTTGCAGGTCGGGCAGGTGGATCTCGCCCAGCCCGGAGCGGGGACCGGATGACATCCACCGCAGGTCGTTGCAGATCTTGGTCAGGCTGACCGCGACGACCCGCATCGCGCCGCTGAGCTCGACCACGGCGTCCTGCGCGGACTGCGCCTCGAAGTGGTCAGCCGCCTCCCGGAACTCCACGCCGGTCTGCTGGCTGACCTGGGCGATCACCGCCGCCGCGAAGCCCGGCGCCGCGTTGAGGCCGGTGCCTGCCGCGGTCCCGCCCAGGGGCAGCTCCGCGGTGGCCTGCGCCGCGACCAGCACCCGCTGCGCGCCCAGCTCGACCTGCCGCTGGTAGCCCCCGAACTCCTGGCCGAGGGTGACGGGCACCGCGTCCATGAGGTGCGTGCGCCCCGCCTTGACGACGTCGGCGAGCTCCTGCGCCTTGGACCCGAGGGACTCGGCGAGGTGCAGCAGGGCCGGCGCCAGCTCCTGGTGGACGGCCAACGTCGCCGCGATGCGAAGTGCGCTGGGGAAGGTGTCGTTGCTGGACTGCCCGGCGTTCACGTGGTCGTTGGGGTGCACCTGCTCGCCCGTGGCGAGGTGGGCGAGCCGGGCCAGCACCTCGTTGACGTTCATGTTGGTCGAGGTGCCGGAGCCGGTCTGGAAGACGTCGATCGGGAACTGGTCGTCGTGCCGGCCCTCGGCCACCTCCCGCGCAGCCGCAGTGATCGCCTCGGCCCGGGTGGCGTCGAGCACCCCGAGTTGCTGGTTCACCTCTGCGGCGGCGCCCTTGACCAGCGCCAGCGCGTGCACCACTCCGGCAGGCACCGGCTGACCCGACACCGGGAAGTTTTCGACGGCCCGCGCCGTCTGGGCACCCCACAGCGCGTCGGCGGGGACCTCGACCTCCCCCATGGAGTCGTGCTCGGTCCGGGTCGTGCCGGTGGCTGCCGCGGTGCTCTCGCTCATGGCCCCCATCATGCGCTGGGCCGCCGTCCGCTGCTACGAGGCGATCGCCGCGACCGGCCAGGCCAGCACGGCGAACCTGGCGAACCGGCCGATGAGCACCGCCACGACGAACACCGGCAGGGGCGTCCTGCGCAGTCCGGCCATGACCGCCACGACCGCCAGGGGCGGGATGCCGCCTGCCGCGCTGGCAAGCACGACCAGGCCGCCCATGACCGGCTGGTCGAGGTGGACCAGCATCCGCTCGGACCAGGTGCGGACCCGCAGCCGCCAGCCGCTGGGCGTGCCGGCGGCCCGCGGCCTGCGCGCGCGCATGAAGCGGTGGTGCACGCCCTTGCGCACGAGCAGGAAGATCGCAGCCTTGCCGACCGTCTGGCCCACCGTCACCCCGGCGACTCCGAGGACGGCGAAGGTCCGGCCCCCTGCCGCCGCTGCCACCACGACGGCCTCGGCGTTGAGGACTGGGACGAAGGCGGACACCACGCCGTAGCCGAGGCTCCCCAGCAGGAGCGTGAGCAGGCTCGCGGTCACCGCACCAAGGCGTCGTCGAGCGCGCCGTGCGCCCCGCCACCCGGCTGGACGGTGCGGGTCGCGCGGGCGAGCCGGACCAGGGACCACACCTTGACGCCCAGCACGACGAGCGCCACCGCAACGGCCGCCCACACGAGGTGCAGCAGGCACAGGACGACGACCAGGGTGTTGTTGAGCGCCTTGGCGGGATGGGTCCAGTTCACCCGGTAGATCGCCCGGTCCACGAGGTAGAAGTAGTTCGGGCTCTTGATCCCGAACGGCAGGAACGACAGCGACAGCATGGTGTCGACGACGCAGAACTGGAACAGGAAGATGCCGATCGGCAGTGCCGCGCCCGGCTCGACGGTCAGGAACGCGGCCGCCACGACGGCGGTGCAGGCCCGGTCGCAGACGATGTCGAAGACCGCCCCGATCCGGGTCTCCTGGTCGAGGTGACGGGCGGCGAAGCCGTCGGCAGAGTCGCCCAGCCAGTACACGAGGTAGGCAGCGACGAGGACCGGCACCGACCCGGTGTGGCCGGCCCACACCGCCAGCACCATGGAGACGCTGGTC
>JAICSZ010000187.1 GCA_025936615.1 Pedococcus sp.
CGGTGTCAGCGGCCGTGGCGAAGATCTTGCCCTTGCCGTCGGCCGTCGCCTTTGCCTCGGCGGAGTTGTAGACCTTCTCGAACACCCGCGGCACCGACAGGATGAACGTCGGCTTGAAGCTGGCAAAGTCGTCGAGCAGGTTCTTGATGTCTGCGGTGTGGCCCATGCGTGCACCACCCATGACGCACAGGACCTCGATGAACCGGGCGAAGACGTGGGCCAGCGGGAGGAAGAGCAGCGTCGAGGCACCCTCGGCCTTGACCACCGCCTCGAGCTTGGCGAGGGCGTTCTCCGACAGCGCCATGAAGTTGTCGTGCGTGAGCTGCACCCCCTTGGGGCGTCCCGTGGTGCCCGAGGTGTAGATGATCGTCGCGGTCGAGGCCCGGTCCACGCCCGCGTGCGCGGCATCGAGGTCGGCGTCGCTGACCGACTGGCCGGCCGCGCGGAGCTCCTCGAGGCCGCCGCCGTCGACCTGCCACACGTGCTCGAGGCCGGGCAGCTGGTCGCGGACCTCGTCGAGGAGGGCCTGGTGGGCGGCCGTCTCCAGCACGATCGCGCTCGCGCCGGAGTCGGCGAGGATCCAGGCGACCTGCTCCGCCGAGGAGGTCTCGTAGATCGGCACGACGACGGCGCCGGCGGTCCATGCCGCGAAGTCCACGAGGGTCCACTCGTAGCGCGTCTTGCTCATCAGCGCGACCCGGTCACCGGGCTTGGTGCCCGCGGCGACGAGCCCCTTGGCGACGGCGCGCACGTCGGTGTCGAACTCCTTGGCCGTCACGTCCACCCAGCGGCCGCCCTCCTTGCGGGCGAAGGCGACGTTGGCGGGGTTGTCCGCCGCGTTGCGGGCGGGCACATCGGCCAGGCTGCCCTCGGTCGTGACGGCGACGAGCGGGGGGGCGACGTGTTCCTGCACAGGAACTCCTTGTTAGAGGTCAGGCTGCTCCAGGTCAGCCTACCGAGGGGTAGCCTGCCCCCGGAATGATGCGCCCCATGTCACCACGCAGGACGACGCGCGTCGACATCGTCGACGACACGTTCATCCTCGCGGCACCCGAACGCATCCGCTCCGGCCTCGACGACGCCTCGGTGCAGCGCGTGTGGCCGCACCTGTCCCTGCAGGTGCGGCGCGACCGGGGGGTGAAGGGCATGCGCTGGACCGTCAGCGGACAGGTGGACGGCGAGATGGAGGTGTGGATCGAGCCCTACCGCGACGGCGCGATCGTGCACCACTACGTGCGCGGCACCCGCGGGGTGCGCGCGCCACGCGACGTGGCCACGCGGCACACCCTGCGCTGGAAGCGAGCCGTCCACCGGCTCAAGGACTCCCTGGAAGAAGCCGGCCTGTAGCCTTCGGCACATGGCCGACCGCACCGAGTCCAGCATCGACATCGCCGCCAAGCCGGGCGAGGTCCTGGACGTCATCGCCGACTTCGAGAGCTACCCGGAGTGGGCCACCGAGGTGAAGAAGGTCCAGGTTCTCACCGAGGAGGGCGACGGGTGGGCCGACCGGGTGCAGTTCACCCTCGACGCCGGCGCGATCAAGGACACCTACGTCCTGGACTACGAGTGGGACGTGAAGAAGAACGGCACCGGCGTGGTGTCGTGGCAGCTCGTCGAGGCGACCGTCCTCAAGGCGATGAACGGCTCGTACACCTTGGCGGCCAAGAGCCGTGACGAGACGACGGTGACCTACCGGCTCGCCGTGGACGTCAAGATCCCGATGCTGGGGATGCTCAAGCGCAAGGCCGAGAAGGTCATCATCGGCACCGCGCTCAAGGAGCTCAAGAAGCGCGTCGAGGGCTGAGCGGCGACTCGCCCTCGCCCAGCCGATCCCGTCATGCGCGTCATCCTGTTCACCGGCAAGGGCGGCGTCGGCAAGACCACGACTGCGGCCGCGACGGCAGTGCGCGCGGCACGTTCCGGCATCAAGACCCTCGTCATGTCCACCGACGCGGCCCACTCCCTGGGTGACACGCTCGGGGTCGAGCTTGGTGGGGGTGACGGTCCACGAGAGGTCGAGCCCGGCCTCTCTGCCCTCCAGGTGAGCGCGCACCACCTGGCCGCCGGCTCCTGGCGGGTCGTGCAGGACTACCTGCTGTCGGTGCTGTCCACCCTCGGCGTCGACGCGGTGGTGGCCGAGGAGCTCACCCGGCTGCCGGGAGTCGAGGAGGTTGCCGCCCTGCTCGAGCTGCGGGCGCAGGTCGAGTCCGGTCCGTGGGACCTCGTGGTGGTCGACTGCGCCCCCACCGCCGAGACCCTGCGGCTGCTGGCCCTGCCCGAGGCGCTGGCCTGGCACCTCGAGCGGCTGCTGCCCGCGCAGCGTGGGCTGATCCGCACGCTGCGGCCGGCCGCCGCGGCCGCGGCCGGGGTGCCGCTCCCCGAGCCGGAGGTGCTCGAGGCGGTGACCGGGTGGCACCGGCAGATGCGGCACGTGCAGCGCATCCTCACCGACCCGCAGACCTCGGTCCGGCTCGTGCTCACCCCCGAGCGGGTCGTCATCGCCGAGTCACGTCGCACCTGGACCTCGCTGAGCCTCTTCGGCTTCGTCGTGGACGCGGTCGTCGTCAACCGGTTGTTCCCCGACGCGGCGGTCGACGCGGGTCCACGGTCGCCGGACCCCTGGCGGAGTGCCTGGAACGCCGCCCAACAGGAGGGCCTGCTCGAGGTGCACGACTCGTTCGCGGGACTCCCGGTGGTCCGCACTCCCTACCTGCCGGCCGAGCCGATCGGCCCCGACGCGCTCGCGGCGCTCGCCGAAGCCCAGGAGCGTGACGACGTGGACGACCTGCTGGCGCCGGTGGCCCGCCGCGGGATGACGGTGGAACGGACGGGGGAGGAGTTCGAGCTGGTACTGCCGCTGCCGCTGGCCCACGCGCGCGACCTTTCCCTGCAGCGCCGCGACGACGAGCTGCTCGTCGCCGTGGGAGAGCACCGCCGGGTGCTCACACTGCCCTCCGCTCTGCAACGATGCGTGGTCCAGGGTGCGTCCGTGCGCAGTGGGCTGCTGCGGGTGCGCTTCGTCCCCGACGAGGAGGTGTGGCCGCGTGGCTGACCAGGAGCGTCCGCCGGTCGGCTCCGTCGCGGAGGAGGCCGCGCGCCTGCTCGACGCGGTGCAGGGCTGGGCGGGCAGCCACGGGTATGCCGGTGGGCCCCAACCGGAGGGCAGGTCCCCGGACGACAGCCCCCCGGACGACACCGCGGACGACGCGGCGCACCGCTGCCCCACCTGCGGGGCGCAGGTCGGTGCCGGGCTGGCGGTGGTCTGCCAGCTCTGTCCGGTGTGCCAGGGGATCGGGCTGCTGCGCTCGGTCCGCCCGGAGACGGTGGACCGCCTCGCCGACCTCGCCGGCGCATTGGCCGCGACGCTTCGCGAGGTCGCCGCGAACCGCCGGGCCACGGCGTCTCGCGACGATGCCGAGGGCGGTACCGGGGGCGGTTCCAAGGCCGGCGGCGGCCGGGTCCAGGACATCCCCGTCGAGGACGACGGGGACACCGCGCCGTGACCCGCGCGGGGGAGGCAGTCGGCACGCCGCTGGCCATCGGCATCGACATCGGTGGCACCAAGGTCGCCGGCGGGCTGGTCGACGTGGACGGCGCGGTGGTCGCGCGCGCCCGACGCGACACCCCGCACCGCTCCAAGAGCCCGGACGTGGTCGAGGACACCATCGTCGACGTCGTCTCCGAGCTGATCTCGCTTGCGGGCGCCGAGGGGCTGGGCGAGGTCGGCTCGGTGGGCATCGGGGCCGCCGGCTTCGTGGCCGCGGACCGCGCCACGGTCGTCTTCGCACCGCACCTGTCCTGGCGGGACGAGCCGCTCGAGGCCAACCTGCAGCGCCGGGTGCCCGTGCCGATCAGCGTCGACAACGACGCCAACGCCGCGGCCTGGGCCGAGTGGAGGTTCGGTGCGGCGCAAGGGGAGTCGCACGTCGTGATGGTCAACCTCGGCACCGGCATCGGCGGCGCCGTGGTGCTCCACGGCCAGATCATGCGGGGGCGGTTCGGGATCGCCGGCGAGTTCGGGCACATGCAGGTCGTGCCGGGTGGCCAGCGCTGCGAGTGCGGCAACAAGGGCTGTTGGGAGCAGTACGCCTCGGGAAACGCACTCGTGCGCGAGGCGCGCTCGCTGATGACGGCCAACAGCCCCATCGCGGTGGACCTGGCCGCCCGCGTGTCGGGAGACGCATCCGCGCTCACCGGGCCGGTGATCACCGACGCGGCCCGCCAGGGCGACCCGACCGCGACCGAGCTGCTGGCCGAGGTCGGGCACTGGCTCGGAGTGGGCCTCGCGAACTTGGCGGCGGCACTGGACCCCGGGCTGTTCGTCGTGGGGGGTGGCGTCAGCGCCGCCGGCGACCTGCTGCTGGAGCCGGCGCGAGCGGCGTTCCGGCGCACGCTCACCGGACGCGGCTACCGCACCGAGGCACGGATCGTGGCCGCGGCGATGGGCAACGAGGCGGGGATGGTCGGCGCCGCGGACCTCTCGCGACGCGGTGCCGGCGAGAGTGCAGCGACGGGCGGATGAGCACGATCCGCGTGGTGTCCTACAACCTCAAGGACTTCACCATGGACCGCCACGCAGCGGCTCGCGTGGTCCGGGCGCTGGACCCGGATGTGCTGTGCCTGCAGGAGGTTCCGCGTCGGCTCTTCGCGAGCTGGCGTGTGTCGGCGTTCGCAGCCGACTGCGGCATGTTCTGGTCCGGACGGCACCGCGGCAGCGGCGGGACCACGATCTTCACCTCGCTGCGGGTGCAGGTGGCCGAGTCCAGGCACGTGCGGCTGCGGGTGCGTGCGCTGCAGCGCACGAGGGGGTATGCCGTGGCGCGAGTCGCGCTCCCCGGTCACCAACCACTCGTGGCGGCGTCGGTCCACCTGAGCCTGGACGCCCTGGAGCGCGAGCGCCACGCCGGGCAGATCCTCGAGGGCGTGTCCGGCGGTGAACCGGTGCTGCTCGCCGGCGACCTCAACGAGGGGGACAGCGGGGGAGCCTGGCGGTTGTTCGCGGCACCCCTTCGCCTGGTCTCGCCGGCCGTGCCCACCTTCCCCGCACGGGCGCCGCGCCAGGTCCTCGACGTGGTCTTCGCCTCGCCCGACCTCGTCGTGCTCCCACACTCGGCGGTACCACTGCCGGAG
>JAICSZ010000496.1 GCA_025936615.1 Pedococcus sp.
CACGTCCTGGACGATCGCGCTGAGCTCACGCTGGTCCTGCGCCCGGCTCTCCACCGGCCTGCGGTAGACGACCACCCGCGCCGGCTCCTTGCCCCGGCCGGGGAAGCTGCGGCCCAGCGGCACGCCCTCCCGTTCCCAGGGGGCCGGGTCGGTGGCGGGAACGTCCTCGACCGCGAACTCGACCTGGGTGAACAGCGCGCCCAGGCGGTCCTCGAGCCGTGCCGCGCTGTCGAGGACCAGGTCGTCGAACTGCTGCCGCCGGGTCGCCATCGCCGGCACCTCCGGCCAGGCGAGCGGGCCGCGGACCCCGCGGCCCCGGCGGTCGCGCCAGCGCGTGCGCGGGCCGGTCGAGGGACCGCCGGTCGAAGGGCCGCCGGTCGAAGGGCCGCCGGTCGAAGGGCCGCCACCGGTGGAAGTCACGCCGTCATGCTACGGCGCGGCGACAGGCCCGCTGGGCACTGCTGGCATAGTCTCCCGGCGTGAGTCTGTCGAGGAGGTGCTCGCGCACCGCGTGCCCGAGATCGGCGATCGCCACCCTCACCTACGTCTACTCGGACCAGACGGCCGTCGTGGGGCCCCTGGCGACGTTCGCCGAGCCGCACACCTACGACCTGTGCGCCGAGCACGCCACAGGACTCACGGCTCCAAGGGGATGGGAGATCGTGCGGCTCTCGGGGGAGTACGTCGAGCCCGAGCCCTCCCACGACGACCTGCTCGCCCTCGCCAACGCGGTGCGCGAGGCGGGGCGCCCCAAGCTGGGCGAGCCCGTCGGCCGGCCAGGGCGGGTGCCAGGAGTGCGCCCTGGAGACGAGGGTGCGTCCGGAGCTGTCGAGACCGGCCGCCGCGGCCACCTGCGCGTCCTGCGCGACGGCTGAGCCGGTCCACCCGGGTGCCGAGGCACCGATAGGGTTTCGGGCGTGCCACCGCCCCGTCTCGCCGACTTCGTCAAGGCTTATGACGTCCGTGGTGTCGTCCCTGAGCAGCTCAACGTCGACGTCGCCTGGGCGCTCGGAGCGGCCTTCGCCACCGAGGTGGTCATCCCGGATGGCGCGCCGGGCGTGGTCATCGGTCACGACATGCGTCCGTCGTCACCTGAGCTGTCGCGCGCCTTCGCGGCCGGCGTGGCTGCCCACGGGGTCGACGCGACCCTGATCGGGCTCTGCAGCACCGACGGGCTCTACTACGCCAGCGGCGCCCTCGACCTGCCGGGCGCGATGTTCACTGCTTCGCACAACCCGGCGCAGTACAACGGGATCAAGCTGTGCCGCGCCGGTGCCCGGCCGGTCGGCCAGGACTCGGGCCTGGTGCAGGTGCGCGACGCCGCGCAGGCGCTGCTCGATGCGGGTCGCAGCGGGGGCCCGGCGGGGATCGAGCAGGGACAGGTCACGGAGCGCGACGTGCTCGCCGACTACGCGGCGTTCCTGCGCTCGCTCGTGGACCTGTCCGGCATCCGCCCGCTGACGGTTGTCGTCGACGCCGGCAACGGCATGGGCGGGCACACGGTCCCCGCGGTCCTCGGCACCGAGGCCGGTCTGGAGCCGTTGCCGCTCAACGTCATCCCCCTCTACTTCGAGCTCGACGGCACCTTCCCCAACCACGAGGCGAACCCGCTCGAACCGGAGAACCTGCGCGACCTCCAACGTGCGGTCGTCGAGCACGGGGCCGACCTCGGGCTGGCCTTCGACGGCGACGCGGACCGGTGCTTCGTGGTCGACGAGCTTGGCGAGCCGGTGAGCCCCAGCGCGGTCACGGCACTGGTCGCCACGCGCGAGG
>JAICSZ010000369.1 GCA_025936615.1 Pedococcus sp.
GACGCCCTCGACAAGGCGACCGAGCGGCTGCTCAACGAGAACAAGTCCCCTGCCCGCAAGGTCGGCCAGATCGACAACCGCGGCAGCCACTTCTACCTCGCGATGTACTGGGCCGACGCCCTCGCGACCCAGACCGAGGACGCCGAGCTCGCAGCCGCCTTCCGGCCGCTGGCGGAGAGCCTCGAGGCCAACGAGGAGAAGATCAACGCCGAGCTCATCGGCGTGCAGGGCCACCCCGCCGACATCGGCGGCTACTACCGCCCGGACGCCGAGAAGGCCTCCGCGGTGATGCGCCCCTCGGCCACCTTCAACGAGGCGCTCGCCTCGTTGCCCTGACCCGAACCACACCGTATGCCGCGTGGTCGCCACATCGGCGACCACGCGGCATACGTTGTGGCCCAGTGGACCTCGGGCGGGGTCACCCGAGCCGCGCTGGCGGTCGCGAGGGGAGCTCGCGGTCTCGAGCCCCGACCGCGCGGACCTTCGAGATGTGGGAGCTGCGGAAACGGTTTACGCTGCTGGCGAACACTTGGTAACTCATTCACCATGAAGGGGACCAGCCGTGGCCGACACCCAACGAGGCCTGACCCCCAGCCGCAGGACCGTGCTCGGCGCCGGCGCCGTCGTGGCCGCCGCCCTCGCGGCCCGACCCAGCGCCGCCATCGCAGCCAAGGCCGCCGAGCCGCGGCACATCACCTTCCGCGCCTGGCGCGGTGCCGAGCTCGCCGCCGGTGCCCACGAGGGAACGGGCGCCACCGACGCCGGACTCGCCCTGGCGTCCCCGACCGTGACCCGCGACTACACCGACCCGTTCGGCGACGGCTCGTCGGCCACGTTTGACGTCGGCACCTGGACCTCCCCGGTCGTCGAACCCGGGCACGACCTCACCGAGCTGGTCGCCTCGTGGAACGCCGACACCCCCGACGGCACCTGGGTCGAGGTGCAGGTCCGTGGCACTGCCGAGGACGGCACCACCACCGGGTGGTACGTCCTGGGCCGATGGGCGTCCCACGACCCCGACGAGGAAGGCGCGCTCCACCGCACCTCCGTCGGGGGCCAGGCCACCGAGTACGCCACCGTCTACACCGACACCCTCGCGACGCTGAACGGACACACGCTGCCCACCTGGCAGCTGCGGGTCCAGCTGATGCGCCCGGCCGGCGCCACGACCACGCCCACCGTCCGGCTCGTCGGGGCGATGGCATCTCGGCTCCCCGACGCCAGGAAGGTCGACGCCAGCACGCCCGCCACGGCTGGAGGGACCGAGCTCGCCGTGCCGCCGTTCTCCCAGGAGCTTCACCGCGGCCACTACCCGCAGTGGGACGACGGCGGCGAGGCCTGGTGCTCGCCCACGTCCACGTCGATGGTCCTCGCCGCGTGGGGGACGGGGCCCACCCCTGCCGACACCGCGTGGGTCGACCCGCCGGTCGACCCGCAGGTCGACTACGCGGCCCGCAACGTCTTCGACTACCGCTACGACGGCGCGGGCAACTGGCCGTTCAACGCCGCGTATGCCGCAGGGTTCGGCCTGGAGGGGTTCGTCACCCGGCTGCGCTCGCTGGCGGAGGCGGAGGCCTTCGTCGCGGCCGGCATCCCGCTCGTGGCATCGGTCTCGTTCAAGGAGAGCAAGCTCGACGGCGCGGGGTACTCCACCAACGGCCACCTGCTCGTCATCCGCGGCTTCACGCGCTCCGGTGACGTCATCGTCAACGACCCCGCGTCACACCTCATCGCCGACGACACCCAGGTACGGGTCATCTACGACCGGGAGCAGTTCGAGAACACGTGGATCCCCCATTCCGGCGGCATCGTCTACGTCATCCACCCGGCCGACCACCCGCTGCCGCCAGCGCCTCCACAGGCCAACTGGTAGGTCAGAGCCGCAGCTTCATGCCCTCGTGGGAGCGCTCGAAACCGAGCCGCTCGTAGAACCGGTGGGCGTCGGTGCGCGACTTGTCCGTGGTCAGCTGCACCACCGCGCAGTGCCGCCGTCGCGACTCCTCCACCGCCCAGCGCACCATCGCCTCGCCCAGCCCCTGGCCGCGCCGGCCCTCGGCGACCCGCACCGCCTCGAGCTGCCCGCGCAGCGCGCCCCGGCGTGCCAGGCCCGGGATGATGCTCAGCTGCAGCGTCCCGACCACCCGGCCGTCCTGTTCGGCCACCAGCAGGATGTGCGCCGGGTCCGCGTCGATGGCCCCAAAGGCCTCGAGGTATGCCGCGAGGTCACCGGGATCCTCGCGCGTCACCCCGAGCTGGTCCTGGGCGATGAGCGCGACGATGTCAGCCACGTCCTCGTGGCGGGCGCGGCGCAGCGTCGCCGGCCCCGCGGCATACGGCAAGCTGGCTCGTGCGGCAGGGGAGTCCGAAGACCGCCCCTCGAACCAGGCACGGCCGTCGGAGGAGAGCGCGCGCGCGATCTTGACCGCCGAGCTGGGCCTCAGGCCCTCCGGGAGGTCGTGGCGGTCGAACCAGCCGACCTCGGTGAGCTCGCCGTCTCCGACGCGCGGGTCACCCGAGACGTGGCGGCACAGGAAGCACAGGTCGAGGTACTGCGACCGGTCGCCATTCGGGTAGCCGAGCTCCGGCTGGGTCCACACCGAGGTGAGCGCCTCGACCCGTACCTGCACACAGGTCTCCTCCTCCACCTCGCGCGCCAACCCGTCCGCCGGCTGCTCACCCGGCTCGAGGATGCCACTGGGCAGGGCCCAGTCGCCGGTGTCGGCGCGGCGACCGAGCAGCAGCCGGCCCGCGTCGTCGAGCACCACCCCCGTGACTCCGCTGAGCCAGAGCAGGTCGTGACCGACGTGCTCCCGCAGGGACAGGACGAACTCGGGGGTGGGCATGTGAGGACCCTAACCACCGGGATCGGGGTGCCCAATGCCCTGCTAGCGTCGGCCGTAGCCACTCCACCAGCGATGCGAAGGGTCCCCACCGTGAGCACTACCCCCGTCAAGGTCGCCGTCACCGGCGCCGCCGGCCAGATCGGCTACAGCCTCCTCTTCCGGATCGCCAGCGGCTCGCTGTTCGGCCCGGACACCCCCGTCGAGCTGCGGCTGCTCGAGATCACGCCGGCCCTGAAGGCGCTCGAGGGAGTCGTCATGGAGCTCGACGACTGCGCCTTCCCGACGCTCGCCAAGGTCGAGATC
>JAICSZ010000113.1 GCA_025936615.1 Pedococcus sp.
ACCCCGATCTGCTGGTGCAGGGACACGCCGAGCTGGTGCAGCTTGTAGCCGAGCTCGAACCGCTTCTCCTCACGGATGTGGACGAGGTAGTCGCTGTCGAGCAGCTCGCGCGACAGCCGGTAGACGGTCGGCAGCGGCAGCCCCGTGGCGTCGGCGATCTCCTTCGCCGAGGCGCCACCGCGGCCGGCGACCACCTCCAGGATCTCCAGCGTGCGGTGCACCGACCCCGGTCGCGCCCCGTGCCCCAGTCCCGACCCCGGGCTCGACCCGCCGGCCGACTCGGTCCGCTCGGTGGTCATGGCGTCACCCTAGGCTCTGACTTCTCACCGGACGAGAGGGCCGACTGACCGTCGTACCCGGCCCGTGGCACGATGCGCCCCGAGTCCACCGCCGCTGCGAGGAGAGCCGCATGATCTTCATCTGCGTCAAGTGGAAGGTGAGGCCTGAGTACGCCGATCGGTGGGTCGACCTGACCAGGGACTTCACCGAGGCGACGCGCGCGGAGGAGGGGAACCTGTTCTTCGAGTGGTCCCGGAGCGTCGACGACCCGGACCAGTACGTCCTCATCGAGGCCTTCCGGGACGACGCCGCCGAGGCGCACGTCACCTCCGACCACTTCAAGCGGGCGCAGGCGGAGCTGCCGCAGTACGTCCAGGAGACCCCGAGGATCCGCAACGTGCGGATGGAGGGCGACCACTGGGACTCGCTCGGGGAGTTCGAGGTCAGCTGAGGGTCGGACCTCCCGAGCCCCCCTCCCGGGTCGCCGCGTCGAGCAGCTCGAGGATGTGCACGTAGGGCCTCCCGGTCGCGCGGGTCATCCCGATCTCGCAGGTGCGGTTCGACGAGGCGTAGGCCGCGAACGTCCGCGTGGAGAGCTCCGCCGCCTCCGGCGCGGTCGCCGATGCCGTGAGCTCGGGGTGCAGCAGCCCGCGGTCGCCCGCGAACCCACAGCACCCCCACGCAGCCGGGACGAGCACGTCCGCCGCGATGGCCCTTCCGATCACCTCCATGGCGGGGGCGGTCCCCAGCTCGGTCGACGAGCATGTCGGGTGCAGCGCGAGGGACGGCAGCGGGGCGCGCACCGTCAGCCGCGGAAGCACGCGGGTGGCCACGAACTCGATGGCATCGAGGACCGTGAGACTCTCGGAGGGCGCGCTCCCGGCCATGGTCACCAGGCCCTGGGCGCAGGACGAGGCGTCGACGACGACGGGCAGGCGTCCACCGTCGCTCGCCTCGGCCAGAGCGGGCAGCACCTCGGTCACCATCAGGTCGTAGCCGCCGCGGTGCCCCTTGGACTTCCACGGGGTCCCGCAGCACAGACCGGGCAGGCCTTCAGGCGTGCGAAGGGCGACGCCCGCGCGCCGGGCCAGCGACACGAACGCCTCGCTCGCCCCGGCGCCGTGGCCGTCCGCCTCGGTCCCGAACATGGTGCCGAGGCAGGAGGGGAAGAAGACCGCCTCGGCTCCGTCCTCCCGCAGCGCGGGCCGCGCAGTGCCGCCGTGCGGCAGGCGCCGGTCGTAGAGCGGGACCTGCTCGGCACCCAGCAGGCGGCGGCCCACCTTGCTCGCCGCCGTCGCGACGGGGGCGGGCAGCGCGTCCGCGGCAGTGAGCGCCGCCCCTGCTCCCTTGGTGACCGGGCCCCAGTGCCGGGCCGCCGTCCTCCAGATCCCGCCGGCCACCGGCCCGGCGTCTCGGGCACGCAGCCGGCGCACCAGGTCCCCGGTGTTGATGTGCACCGGGCACGCCGTCTGGCACATGCCGTCGACCGCGCAGGTCTGGATCGCCTCGTAGTCGTAGTCCCGCTCGAGCTCCGCGAGCAGCTCGAGGTCGCCGCGCCGGCGCGCTCCTTCCATCTCACGGCGCAGGACGATGCGCTGGCGGGGCGTGGTGGTCAGGTCCCGGCTGGGACAGACCGGCTCGCAGTAGCCGCACTCGACGCAGCGGTCGACCTCCTCCTCGACCGGGGCGGTGGCCTTGAGGTCCTGCAGGTAGGACCGTGGGTCGTCGGAGAGCACGGACCCCGGGTTCAGGGTCGCGTGCGGGTCCACGAGCCGTTTGAGGGTCCACATCACGTCGTACAGCTCGTCGCCGTACTGCCGGCGCACGAACGACGCCATGATGCGACCGGTGCCGTGCTCGGCCTTGAGCGAGCCGCCGTTGCCCAGGACCAGGTCGACCATGTCGTCGGTGAACGCCTCGTAGCGCTCCATGTGCCCCGCGTCGTCGAACCGCTCCTTGAGCAGGAAGTGCACGTTGCCGTCGCGGGCGTGCCCGAAGATCACCGACTCCTCGTAGTGGTGCCGGTCGAAGAGCTCGGACAGCGCACCGCACGTCTCCCCCAGCCGGGCCACGGGCACGACGACGTCCTCGAGGAGCGCGTTGGTGCCGGGCGGGCGGGCACTGGCCACCGCACTGAACAGCCCCTTGCGGATGTGCCAGAGCGTCGCGCGCTCGGCGGCGTCGGTGGTGAGGCGGAACGGCGTACCGCGGCCCAGCGCCTCCAGCGCAGGCTCGACGGCACGCCGGCTCGCGGCCAGCTCGTCCGCCGATGCCGCCTCGAACTCCACCAGCAGGGCAGCCTGACGGTCGACGTCGAGGTCGCGGATCGCGGCCGGGCACCCGGGGTCCCGGGCGGAGACCTTGAGCGACGCGGCGTCCATCAGCTCGGCGGTGACCGTGCCCGCCTCGATCAGCTGGGGTACGGCGGACGTCGCTGTCTCCACGTCGTCGAACACCAGCAGGCCGGTGGCCACGTGCGGCACCACCTCGACGGTGCGGAACACGGCCTCGGCCACGAAGCCGAGCGTGCCTTCGCTGCCGATCATCAGGTGCACCAGGATGTCGATCGGCTCCTCGTGGTCGAGGAACGCGTTCAGTCCGTAGCCCATCGTGTTCTTCATCGCGAACAACCGCTCGATGGTGGCCACCGACTCGGGGCTGTCCAGGATCCGCCGACGCAGTCGCAGCAGTCCCTCGTGCAGCTCGGGCTCCGCCTCGGCGAGCCGCGAGCCGGCCTGCGGGTCCGCCGAGTCGAGGACGGTCCCGCTGGGCAGGACGAGGACCATCGACTCCAGCGTGCGGTAGGTGTTGGAGCGGGTGCCGCAGTGCATGCCCGAGGAGTTGTTGGCGACGACCCCGCCGACGGTGCAGACGCTCTCGCTCGCCGGGTCCGGTCCCAGCTTGCGGCCGTGGGGCGCCAGCAGGGTGTTCACCGCGCGGACCGTGACACCCGGCTGCACCCGCACCCGCGCCCCACCGTCGAGGACCTCCACGCCCTGGAAGCGCTTCCGGGTGTCGACCAGCACGCTGTCCGTGAGGCCCTGCCCCGACAGGCTCGTGCCCGCCGACCGGAAGGTGAGGGGAACGCCAGCGCGGTCGCAGGCGCGCAGCAGCACCGCGACCTGCTCCGCACTGCGCGGGGTGACGACGGTCTGCGGGACCAGGAGGTAGTGCGACGCGTCGTGGGCATACTTGAGCCGGTCCAACCGGCGCTGGGTGACGGCGTCCTCGCCGAGGACGGACGACAGCTCGTGGGCCAGCAGCCCGTGGGTGTCGGTGTCGTCACTGGTGTGGGCGGTCATCGCCTCGCCTTCCGCTCCGTACGTCCCCTTGCGGGCGGAACGCTACCCCCGCCCCGCGCCCGCCTCCCAGACTCTGCCACGCGCCTTCCCGGCCTCGTCGCCGAAGAGCAGGCGGACGGCAGTGTCCCGATTGACGTGGACGTGCTGCAGGGCGACCGCGCCGGCCCGCTCGGGGTCACCGGAGGCGATCGCGTCGAAGAGCTGTCGATGCTCGTGGACCAGCTCGGCGATGTCCTCGTTCTGCCTGAAGAGCCAGTGCAACCGGCCCTGCAACGGCTCCAGCATCCCGGCGAGCAGGTCGTTGTGCGCCAGTGACACCAGGGCGTCGTGGAACGCCTCGTTCGACCGTTGCCCTGCAGCTGTGTCGTCCCGCGCCACGGCCGCGTCACCCTCGTCGAGGATGCGCCTCAGAGCGGCGAGCTCGTCCGAGGTCGCGCGTTCTGCGGCACGTCGGGTGGCCAGGACCTCGAGAGCCTCACGAACGTCGAACAGCTCCTCGACGTCGCGTCTGGACAGGCGCCGGACGATCACTCCTCGGCGCGGGACGACCTGCACGAAGCCCTCCGTCTCGAGCGTGCGCAGGGCCTCGCGGACAGGCACACGGGAGACACCCAGCTCCGCAGCAAGCTCGCGCTCGACCATCTTCGAACCGGGGCTGAGCCTGCCGTCTGCGATGCGCTGACGGATCTCGTCGCGCACCTGGTCACGCAGCGGCGTGTGCGCGAGACCGAGCGGGACCTGGCTCAACCTGACTCCATCGTTCTCGTGTTCGGGAAGTGTAGGACTGGCGCCACCCGAGGTCGTCAGGCGATGGCGGTCCGGCTCGCGCTCAGCGGCCGACGCCGTCCGGACGCTCCGCCCCGGAGAAGGGGAACCGGGCCCGGAAGTCGTCCGTTGCCGACTCGAAGGTCGCGAACGTGACCCCGTCATGCGAACCCCAGTAGTCGAAGAGCCGCTCGAGCATGAGGAGCACCTGCGGGCGTCCCGAGACGTCGGGATGGAGCGTGACGGGGAACACGGCGTAGTCGAGCTCCCGGTAGACCCAGTCGAACTGGTCGTTCCACAGCTGCTCGACGTCGCGGGGGCTGACGTAGCCGTGGCTGTTGGCGGCATGCTTGTTGTACATCATCGGGGGGAGGTCGTCGACGTACCAGCTGCCACAGAACTCCACGAGGTCGACCTCGTGGCCGTGGGCCATCGGTCTCATCCACCGCTCCGCGCTCGCGGCGAAGTCGATCTTGGTCCACTGGTCCCCGACCCGGGCGTAGAAGGGCACGAAGTCGTGGTAGTTCTGGGAGTGGTCGTAGCTGAACCCGTTCTCCAGCAGGAGAGCCGCCGTGTGCTCGCTCATCTCCCACCAGGGCGCCACGTAGCCTCGGGGTGCCTGACCGGAGAGCTTGTGCACCAGGTCGATGCTGCGCAGCAGCACCTCGCGCTCCTGCTCGGGACTCATCGCCACCGGGTTCTCGTGGCAGTAGCCGTGAGCACCGATCTCGTGGCCCGCATCCGCCACCGACTGCATCTGGTGCGGGAATGACTCGATCGAGTGCCCCGGGATGAACCAGGTGGTCTGGATCTCGCGGCGGTCGAACAGGCGCAGCAGACGCGGACTGCCGACCTCCCCCGCGAAGACGCCGCGCTGGATGTCGTTCGGGGAGTCCTCACCACCGTAGGAGCCGAGCCAACCGGCGACAGCGTCGACGTCGACGCCGATGCAGATCTTGATGTCCTTGCTCATTCTCAGGTCTCCGATCAGGCGATGTTGTCGGCGTCGGCCAGGGCCGGGTGCGTCCGGTGGGCAGGCTCGAGGTCGGACCCGTGAACGGCTCGGCCCATCGCGAACCGGTAGGCCACCCCGGAGAGCACCACGCCGAGTGGCCAGGAGAACGCCGCGACGGAGGAGAACGCCGGCACCAGGGCCACGACCGCCACCAGCGCCGCCGTGGGCACGAACACCGCGATGGCCGTGGGGTTGACTCCACGGGTGTAGTGGTAGCTCCCGGACGGGTCGACCGTGTAGAGGTCGTCGACGAGGACCCGCCCACGGCGGATCAGGAAGTAGTCGACCGCCATGATCCCGAACAGCGGGCCCAGAAGAGCACCCAGGCCGCCCAGGAAGTAGTTGACCACCACCGGGTTGGAGTACAGCTTCCACGGCATCACCAGGAGCGCCAGGACGGCGCTGATCATCCCGCCGCGCTTGAAGCTGATCCGCTTCGGCCAGACGTTCGCGAGGTCGTAGGCCGGAGAGACGAAGTTGAGGACGACGTTGACCCCGATGGTCGCGATGATGAACATGACCGCGCCGATCACGAGAACCGCGGTGTTGGGGACCTTCGCGATGATCAGCGCCGGATCGGTGATGGTCTCACCGAAGACCGTGAGCGTCCCGACGGTCGTGGCGATGCTGACGGCCGCGAAGGCCACGAAGTTGACCGGGATGCCCCAGAAGGTGCCGCGACGGACGGCCTTCGCGCTCTTGCCGAAGCGCGTGAAGTCGGAGTAGTTCAGCAGCATCGTCGCGTACGTCGACACGAGGAGGAAGGCGCCGCCGAGAACGGCCAGCGTCGCACCGCCCTCGACGGGCCGCACCGACACGTTCATGGGAAGGTGCCATCCCGCCTCGGAGAACAGCCACAGGGCCATCCCGAGCATGACGACCCAGATCAGCGGACCCGCCCAGTCCTGGAAGCGTCGTACAGCCTCCATGCCCCGGGTGACCACGAACATCTGCAGCAGCCACAGGAGCAGGAAGCACGCCCAGCCCAGCAGGGAGAGCCCGAGGAACGAGCGGTCCTGCCAGGTGCTCAGGCCCGGGTCGATGCGAAGCAGCAGGACGACGACGGCCAGCGAGGCGAGGTACGTCTGGATGCCGTACCAGGCGATCGCGATGACCGCCCTGATCAGCGCCGGCAGGTTCGCCCCCCAGACGCCGAAGCTGATGCGCGCCATGACCGGGAACGGCACACCGGTCTCCACTCCCATCCGCCCCGCGAGCAGCAGCCCCGCATAGAGCACGGTGATGCCGATGGCGAGCGAGATCAGCACCTGCCAGGCAGTGAGCCCCAACGCGAACATCCCGGCCACGAACGTGTACGTGCCGATGTTGTGGATGGCCGACATCCACACGGCGAAGTAGTTGTAGGAGTGCCAGCGCCGGTCGGTCGCCGGCGCGAGGTCCTCGTTGTAGAGCCGGCCCTCGGGATCGAGGGCTGCGAGATGAGCGTGGGCGGGCGCGGACATGGCGGCTCCAAGGGCGCGTGGCGGAGTGGGATGGGGACAGCGTCGACAATGGTGGGATGCGGTATACCAAGATGGCGTGCGCCACCTCACACGTCAAGGCCCGGTCTAGGGCGCTTCCCGCTGCCCCCTGTCACACGCCCACGGGCGGGCCAGGCGAGACCAGCTGGACCGGCTGGACCGGCTGGACCGGCTGGACCGGCTGGACCGGCTGGACCGGCTGGACCGGCTGGACCGGCTGGACCGGCTGGACCGGCTGGACCGGCTGGACCGGCTGGAC
>JAICSZ010000383.1 GCA_025936615.1 Pedococcus sp.
CGCCCTCTGGCTGGCCGCACGGCTGAGCAGCGCCACCACCGCACCGGTCAGGGCATGGGCGGGCGTGTTCGCGGTGACGGTCGCGCAGGGCGTGGTCGGCTACACGCAGTACTTCACCGGACTGCCGTGGGGCGTCGTCCTGGTGCACATGCTGCTGGCCTCGCTGCTGGTCGTGGCCCTCGTCCGCGCCATGGTGCGGATGCGCGCCAGCTAGAGGCAGTTCCACGAGGACTCTTGTGCAATAGCATTTGTACAACTAGCCTTGTGCACATGACAGGCAGGCAACGACCCGGCATACGCACGGTCACCGACGCCAAGGCGCTCTCCGCCATGGCGAACCCGTTTCGCGCGAGGATGATGGACGCCCTCAAAATGGACGGCCCGTCCACCGCCTCCCACCTCGCCCAGCGCACCGGCCAGGCCGTCGGCAGCGCCAGCCACCACCTCAAGGTGCTGGCGGAGGCGCGCCTGGTCGAGGAGGCGCCCGAGCTGGCCCGCGACCGGCGCGAGCGCTGGTGGCGACTCGTGGACACGGGCACCCGGTGGTCGCGGGCGGACTTTGCAGACGACACCGCCGCGGTGACCGCCGCCCACGCGGCCGAGGCCCTCGCCCTGCAGCGGCAGTTCGAACGCGTCCAGGAGTGGAACGCCCAGGCCGACACCGTGCCCGAGTGGGACGCGGCGGCGTTCTCGACGCAGAACTGGCTGCGTCTTTCCCCCGCCGAGCTCGAACAGGTCGCCGAGGAGGTCATCGACGTCATGATGCGCTGGGGGCGTCGTGAGCCACCCGACGACGGGGTCGAGCGCGAGTCGGTCCTCGTCTTCGCCCGAGGCTTCCCGGCCCAGCCATGACGGTGCTCACCGCACCGGTTGCACCGCCCACTCCCCTGGGGCGCAACCGGAACTTCGCCCTGCTCTGGCTCGGGGAGGGCGTCAGCGTCCTCGGCAACGCAACCACCTCGGTACTGCTCCCCCTGCTGGCCGTCGTCGGCTTCCACGCCGGTCCCGGGTGGATGGGCGCGCTCACCGCCCTGGCGTGGCTGCCGTGGCTCGTCGTCGGCCTGCCTGCCGGTGCCTGGGTGGACCGGATGCCGCCGCGTCGAGTCATGCTCGCCAGTGACCTCATGGCCGCGCTCACCCTCGCGAGCGTGCCGGTGGCCTGGGTGGCCGACGTGCTGACACTGCCGCACCTGGCGGCGGCGTCGTTCGCCAACGGGGTCTGCACCGTCTTCTTCCGCGCCGCCTACCCGGCACTGGTGCGACAGGTGGCCGCGCCGCAGCAGCAGGAGTCGGCGTTCGCGCGGCTGTTCGGGACCGAGGCGGCCATGCAGGTCGTCGGTCCTGGGCTCGGCGGGCTGCTGGCCCAGCTCCTGTCGGCGGTCTGGGGACTGCTCGCCGACGCGGTGAGCTTCCTGGTCTCCGCCGTCTGCCTCTGGCGACTGCGCCTCGAGCCGTCGCCGTCGACCCGGTCACCGCAGGAGACCCGACAGTCGCTGTGGACCCGGATCCGTGAGGGCGTCGACTACATCCGCCACGACCGGGTGCTGCGCTTCTTCACGGTGCTCGGCGGGGTGAGCAACTTCGGGCTGACCGGATACTCGGCGCTGCTCGTGCTGTTCCTCGTGCGCGAGGCGCACCTCGGTGAGGGGGCCGTCGGCGTCGTCATGGCAGTGGGCGCGGTCGGTGGTGTCGTCGGCGCGGGGATCGCCACGCGGGTCTCCCGCCGCCTGGGCTCCGCCCGGGCTCTGCTCGCGCTGCAGCTGCTGGCCGGCCCACCGGCCCTGCTGGTGCCGCTCGGCCGGCCGGGGCCCTGGCTCGTGGCCACGGTGGCGGGGATGTTGCTGGTGGGGGCCGGGGTCGTCGCGGGCAACATCATCCGGGGCGCCTGGCGCAACCGGTACGTTCCCGTGGAGATGGTTGCCCGACAGGTGACGACCGCCCAGGTGGTCAACCTCGGCACCATGCCGCTGGCCGGGGTGGGAGCCGGCTGGCTGGGCTCGAGCCTCGGGCTGCGCCCCACGATGCTGCTGATGGCCGCGGTCCACACCCTCGCCTGTGGCGCGATGTGGTGGAGCCCGGTCCGTGGCCTGCGAGACCTGCCCGAGGGCTGAAGGTGGGACCCGCGCGGCGGGCGCGCACGCGGCATACGGAGGTCGGTCAGAAGACGCGCAGGAAGAGCAGCGGGTCGAGCGCGACGGCCAGGAACAGCATGCCCACGTAGGTGATCGAGAAGTGGAACAGCCGCATCGGGCGCAGCACCTGGGGCCCGGCGCCAGCCTTCGCAGCATGCAGGAGCCGGTGCGCCTCGGCCACGAAGAGGCCGCCCGTCACCACGGCGGTGGCGAGGTAGAGCCAGCCCATCGGGTGGACCCACACCAGCGCGAGCGACGCCGCCACCATCGCCCACGAGTAGACGACGATCTGGCGGGCGACGACCGTGAAGCGCTCGACCACCGGCAGCATCGGCACGTGCGCCGCGGCGTAGTCGTCCTTGAAGCGCATCGACAACGGCCAGTAGTGCGGCGGGGTCCAGAAGAAGATGACGAGGAAGAGGATCACCGGCGACCACGCCAGCGAGTCGCGGACCGCGGCCCACCCGATCAGGACGGGCATGCAGCCGGCGGCACCACCCCACACGATGTTCTGGCTGGTGCGCCGCTTGAGGATCATCGTGTAGCCGACCGCGTACATGAGGATGGCGGCCACGGACAGGGCGGCCGAGAGCCAGTTGACCAGCAGCCCGAACCACAGCGTCGAGGCAACCGCAAGGACCAGTCCGAACACCGTCCCCTGGCGCGGGGTGACCTCGCCGGTGACCATCGGACGGTTGCTGGTGCGGTGCATCTCGGCGTCGATGTCGCGGTCGTAGACGCAGTTGAAGGTGTTGGCCGCGCCCGCGCTGAGGAAGCCGCCCACCAGCGCGGCGACGATCAGCCACAACGACGGGATGCCGTTGTCCGCCAAGAACATCACCGGCACCGTCGTCACGAGCAGCAGCTCGATGATGCGCGGCTTGGTGAGTGCGACGTAGGCC
>JAICSZ010000295.1 GCA_025936615.1 Pedococcus sp.
GGCGCCCGGTCAGCAAGATCGACGCCAACGTGCTCGACACCCTGCGACTCGGTGCCCACCAGCTGCTGGGCATGCGGGTGCCGACGCACGCCGCGGTCGACGAGACCGTGGCCCTGGCCCGCAAGGTCAACGGTGCCGGCGCGGCCGGCTTCGTCAACGCGGTGATGCGTCGGATCAGCGAGCGCAGCCTGCAGGAGTGGAGGTCGCGGGTGGTGCCCGACGGTGACCTCGCGGCGCGGCTCGCGGTGGAGCAGTCGCACCCCGAGTGGGTCGTCAAGGCGCTGCGGGCGGCGCTGCTGGGGCACGGTGCCGCCACTCCCGAGACCGTCGACGCCCAGCTCACCGCACTGGTCGAGGCCGACAACGCCCCGCCCAAGGTCGCCCTGGTCGCCCGCCCAGGGCTGGCCACCGTCGGGGAGCTGCTCGATGCCGGCGCGCATGCGTCGGTGCTCTCACCCGTGGGTGCGGTGCTCCCGGGAGGTGACCCGGGCGGCATACCGGCTGTGCGTGAAGGTCGGGCCGCGGTCCAGGACGAGGGCTCCCAGCTGGTCGCGCTCGCCCTCGC
This sequence comes from Pedococcus sp., assembly GCA_025936615.1. The sequence continues at coordinate 566 of JAICSZ010000295.1, forward strand.
TGCGGTGCCCGTCGACACCGACGGCACCGAGCAGTGGCTGGACCTGTGTGCCGGCCCGGGCGGCAAGGCGGGGCTGCTGGCCGCGCTGGCGCTGGAGGCTGGGGCGGACCTCACCGCCAACGAGGTGAGCCCTCACCGAGTCGAGCTGGTGCGGCAGACGCTGCGCCCCGTGATGGCCCGCGCGGAGTCGGCTGGACGCATCGTGGCGGTGCGCACCGGTGACGGCCGCAGCGTGGGCGAGGACGAGCCGGGCCGCTACCACCGCGTCCTCGTCGACGCCCCGTGCACCGGGCTGGGCGCGCTCCGCCGACGGCCCGAGGCCCGCTGGCGGCGAACCCCGGCCGACCTCGCGGACCTCGGGCGGCTCCAGCGCGAGCTGCTCGTGGCCGCGATCGATGCCACCGCGCCCGGGGGAGTCATCGCCTACGCGACGTGCAGCCCGCACCTGGCGGAGACCCGGTTCGTCGTCTCGGACGTGACCAAGCGACGCGGCGACGTCGAGGCGCTGGCGGCCCGTGACCTGTTCCTCGATGCGTCGGGCGGTCCCGTCGCGATCCCGGGGGACGGGCCGACGGCGCAGCTGTGGCCGCACCTGCACGGCACCGACGGGATGTTCCTGGCCCTGCTCCGCAAGGGGGCGTGAGGTCCGTGCCCGTGCGGCTGCGACCCATGGATCCCTCAGACGCCGCACCGCTCGGCGCCATGCACCACCAGGCGTGGCTGGACACCTATGGCGCCGCCCTCCCGGCCGACTACTTCGACCACTGGACGGTCCGGGACGCGGTGGAGAGCTGGGAGCGGATCCTCGGCGAGACCGACCTGCCCGGCACCGTGCGCCTGGTCGCGGTGGACGGGTCGGTCGTGGCTGGCTTCGCGGTCGCCGGTCCCACGCGTGTCGTTGCCGAGCGCCCGCCGCAGGCTCGTGACCGCGAGCTGCGGGGCATCTACGTTGCGCGCCCCGCCTCGGCACGGGACTCGGCCAGCGCCTCCTCGACGGCGTGGTGAGCGCGGCCGAGCCGTTGGAGCTGTGGGTGTTCGAGCACAATGCCCGGGCCCGCGCCTTCTACGCCCGCAACGGGTTCACGCCCGATGGCGCAACCTTCGTCGACCAGCGCTTCCCCGACCTGCCTGAGGTCAGGATGGTGCGCTGAGCCTCACTGCCGGTGGTCGAGCTCGGCGAGCAGGGCCGCGGCCTCCTGCGCGGCCCGCACCTCGCCGAGCGCCTCGTGCAGGCGCTGGGCCAGCCGCAGCTCCTCTGCGGCTTGGTGGTCGTTGCCGAGCCGAAATGCCACCACGCCTCGCACGTGCTGCACCGCTGCTGCCAGCGACCGTGAGGGGACCGTCGCGGTCAGGGTGGTGGCCGAGTCGAGTGCGGCCGCAGCCGCCGTCGCGTCGCCCGTGAGGGCGAGCGCCTCCGCCCGGCGCAGGTGCAGCAGGGCGAAGCCGGGGGCGTTGTCGGGACGGGCCTCGAGCAGCGCCTGGGCGGTCTGCAGGTGGGCAAGGGCCGTGTCGCCACGTCCCTGCGCGATTGCCGACTCGGCCAGGTGGACGTGGCAGTAGCCCGCATCCACCTGGCATGCCCCGATGGCCGAGGCGAGGTAGACCGCCAGGGCCTGCCGCACGAGCGCCTCGCCTTCGTCGCGCTGGCCGCGGCGGATGAGCAGGTCGCCCAGGATGCGCTTGCGGCCGGCTTCCAGCTCCAGGTCGGCATCAGGGAAGGCGAGCAGCCGGCGCGCCGTCTCGTCGTCGCCGGTCTCGACGGCGACCTGGGCGCGCAGGTGGCGGTGCAGTCGTTCGACCGGGTCGTCGCCGAGCACCGCGGCGGCCTCGGCATACCGGCCCATGCCCAGCAACGAGCCGGCGCGAGCGGTCACGTCGGTCGGTGCCAGCACGGCGTCCGCGGCTGTGTGTGGCCCTTCGAGCAGGTCCAGCGTCCGGTCGTACCGTCCCGTCAGCAGGGCACTGGTGGACCTGAGCCGGTCCGCCACCCGTTCGTAGGGACCCGCCAGCGGTGCGTGGGCCAACACCTCGTCGTGGCGCCCCTCGTCCAGCATGGCCGCCAGGCGGCGCAGCTGCCTCGCGGAGCGCACGTGCCGGACGCCTGCGAGCACGGCAGCCACCAGCACGACGACGACTGCCGCCTTCAGCACCCACACGAGAGCATCCACGCGGTGATTGTCCCGACGGCCAACCGCTCCCGGTGATCCGTTGCGGGACCACTCCACCGTTCGGGCGACACGCAGGCCGTGGCTAGGGTGAGCCCGTGCAGATCTCGCCGAGCATCCTGTCCGCCGACTTCGCAAACCTCGAGCGCGAGCTCGACCGCATCAGCAACGCCGACTGGGCACACGTCGACGTCATGGACGGCCACTTCGTCCCCAACCTCACGATCGGCCTGCCCGTGGTGGAGGCGCTCGCCAAGGTCAGCCCGGTCCCGCTCGACTGCCACCTCATGATCGAGGACCCGGACCGCTGGGCACCGGGCTACGCAGAGGCCGGCGCGCAGTCGGTCACCTTCCACATCGAGGCCGCGAAGGACGCCAGGGCAGTCGCCCGCGACCTGCACAAGGCAGGTGCCCGAGCCGGCATGGCAATCAAGCCGAGGACCGAGTTCGCGCCCTACGAGGAGCTGCTCCCTGATGTTGACATGGTGCTCGTCATGACCGTCGAGCCCGGCTTCGGCGGCCAGGCGTTCATGGCCGACCAGATGCCCAAGCTGGCCCAGGTCCGCGAGGCCGTGCGGCGCCACGGCGGCGAGGTCTGGGTGCAGGTCGACGGGGGAGTCTCCGCCGAGACCATCGAGCAGTGCGCCGAGGCGGGCGCCGACGTCTTCGTCGCCGGGTCGGCCGTCTACGGCGCCGAGGACGCGGCATCGGCGATCGACGAGCTCCGCGCGCTCGCATCGCGCCACACGCACTGACCGAGGGTGCGAGCCTCGTCCCACCTGGGTGAGATGCCTGCACTGCCCGGCACCCGTGAGGACCGTCACGCGGACACGGCATACCCGTGGGCCGCGACCACGCGGCATACTGGGGGCACGTGCTCCGGGGTCGGTGCAACTCCGAACCGGCGGTAACAGTCCGCGACCCGGCCGCAGCCAGCGGCCGGTTGACTGGGTGCAACTCCCAGACCGACGGTGAAAGTCCGGATGGTAGGCAGCACGCAACTGCATCGGCTGGGCCGCCCGCGCACGTTCGCGCGAGCGTCCCGACCCGCCTGTGGTCCAGGTCCCCGGAGTTCGTCCGTGCACAGACAACGAACACCGAGGACGAACACCACATGGTCAACCTCATCTCCGCGGGCAGCGGCTCGCAGAACCTCTTCCAGCAGCTCATCGACGCTGCGATCCCCATCGGGAAGTACCAGCTCCACTGGCTCGAGCTCCTCGGCGTCCTCATCGGCATCGCGTCGGCGTGGTACGGCA
>JAICSZ010000294.1 GCA_025936615.1 Pedococcus sp.
CGACGGGACGTTCGCCTTGATCATGCCGGTGATGACGTCCACGCGCGGGGACTGCGTGGCGAGCACGAGGTGGATGCCGACCGCGCGCGCCTTCTGGGCGATGCGGATGATCGAGTCCTCGACGTCGGCCGGCGCGACCATCATGAGGTCGGCGAGCTCGTCGACGATCACCAGCAGGTAGGGATACGGCTGGATCTTGCGCTCCGAGCCGGGCAGTGCCTTGACCTTGCCGGCACGCACCGCCTTGTTGAAGTCGTCGAGGTGCTTGTAGCCGAACTGCGCGAGGTCGTCGTAGCGGGTGTCCATCTCGCGCACCACCCACTGGAGGGCCTCGGCGGCCTTCTTGGGGTTGGTGATGATCGGGGTGATGAGGTGCGGGATGCCCTCGTAGCCGGTCAGCTCCACCCGCTTCGGGTCGACGAGGACCATGCGCACCTCGTCGGGGGTCGAGCGCATCAGGATCGAGGTGATCATCGAGTTCACGAAGCTGGACTTGCCCGCACCGGTGGCGCCGGCGACGAGCAGGTGCGGCATCTTGGCGAGGTTCGCCACCACGTAGCCGCCCTCGACATCCTTGCCGACCCCCATGACCATGGGGTGTTCGTTGCTCCGCGCCGCCTGGCTGCGGAGCACGTCGCCCAGGCTGACCTTCTCGCGGTCGGGGTTGGGGATCTCGATGCCGATCGCCGACTTTCCCGGGATCGGGCTGAGGATGCGCACGTCAGCCGACGCGACGGCATACGCGATGTTCCTGGAGAGCGCGGTGACGCGCTCGACCTTGACGCCGGGGCCGAGCTCGACCTCGTAGCGGGTCACGGTCGGGCCGCGCGTGAACCCCGTGACCTGGGCATCTATCTCGAACTGGTCGAGGACCTCGGTGAGTGACTCGACGACCCGGTCGTTGGCCGCGCTGCGCGTCTTGTGCGGCGACCCGGGCTCCAGCAGGGCGTTGTCGGGCAGCGTGTACGTCACGTCACCGGCGAGCGCGAGCTGCTCGACCCGCTGCGGCAGCGGCGTCGTCGGCGGCGCCTCCAGCGGCGCCTTGGCGTCGACGGCGCGGCTCTGCGCCGCCCCGCCCGGCTCAAGGGTGGACGAGGGGGCGAGCACGCCCGGGGAGGTGGGCCGCTTCTCGCCCGGCCGCAACCGGCGACCGTCCGGCGCCACCTGGGCAGCCTGCTCGAAGGCGACATCGCCCACCATCGGCCCATCCGGGTCCGGCACGCCCCGGCGGCGGCGCCTCGGCTTGTCCTGGACCTCGACGGCCTGGTCTGTCGGCTCCGCCGTCATGCCGCGGTGGAGCAGGTGGTCGCGCAGCTCACGCAGCCGCGTCGGGATCATGTGGACCGGGGTGGCGGTCATGACCAGCACGCCGAAGAAGCCGAGCATCAACAGGATCGGGACGGTGCCGTAGACGGACACCGCTGCCTCGAGCGGGCTCGAGGCGAGGAACCCGATGATGCCGCCGCCGTCACGCATGAGGTCTGCGCCCTGCGGCGGGGTGGGGACACCTCGGGCGACGTGGACCAGCCCGGACGCCGAGAACGCCAGCGCCCCGACGCCGATCCCGATGCGCGAGTTCGCAGCCTCGTCCTGCGGGGCCCGCAGCAGCCGCACCCCGAGGAAGAGCAGGGCCAGCGGGACGGCGTAGGCGACGCGACCGAACGTCCCCGCCACCACGGCGTGGATGACGTCGCCGACCGCGCCGTTGAAGGACCACCACTCGCGCGCTGCGACCACGATGGCCAGGCCGATGAGGGCGAACCCGAGACCGTCCCGACGGTGCTCGGGCTCGAGGTCGCGGGCGCTGTGACCGACCCTGCGGACGGCGCCCCCGGCGACGTGTGCCATGCCCATCCAGGTGCCGCGGACGGCGCGCAGGGGCAGCGGCAGCCCGCCGCCGCGCTGCTTGCCACGAGCGGGAGACGTGCGGGGAGCCGTGCCGCGTCGGTTGGCCGGGCGGGTGGCGGTGCCGCCGCGCCCCTGACCGGTCGAGGAGCGCGACGAGGTGGACGGACGGGTCGCCATGGTCCGCAGGCTACGCGAAGGTCACTTCGGAAACACGCGTCACACGCGTTCCACGTCGGGCAATGTGCTGCCACCCAAACTCCCCCGAACGGTCGACGGCAGCGCCGAGGTTCGGTCAGAACCGCAGGTCAGCGATGGTGCCGTGGACATGGCGGTGCGACGCTGAGAGTGCGTCTGGCGGGGCCTGCGCCGACGACCGGGACCACCTTCCCGGCGTCGGCGCAGGCGCACCGGGCCCCAAGGGGGACGTGGTGCGTAGGTGCGCAGGGTTTCCTGCCCCGCCAGATCCTGCCCCGGCGCCGGTGCCGTCTCAGATGACGGAAAGACCCGCTCGGCTGCTGGATGGCCGGCCCGAGCCGCCGCTACCCTCGAGCCCAGGTCATGAGTGCCAGCGCGAAGCCCCGGCTTGCTGGCCAGCAACCCTCCTCCGCGGTGGGGTGCTCCGGGTGACGACCGGGTCGGCTGCACCCGCGGTCGACAAGCGCGGACCCGCGACGCCGGGTCCACCGGACCCGAGGAGCCGTCGCACATGTCGATCGCCACCACCCCACCCACCACGCCGACCCGCGCACTGCGTGCCACGGCCCCGCACGCCACGCCACGTGACAGCGCGCCGTCCGGCCAGGGCCGCCACCACCTGCGGCCGGTTCCTGACGCGGGCCGCACAACGCTCGGCGAGGCGCCAGCCCTTCCGACAGTCCTGTCGGAGTCGCTGGTCGTGCCGACGCTGACCGGCGCGGTCCACTACGCCAACTTCGACCACGCCGCCTCGACGCCTGCCCTGGTCAGCGTGAAGCAGGCCGTCGACACCGCCCTGCGCACCTACTCCTCCGTGCACCGGGGCAACGGGTGGGCCTCGCGGGTGACCTCCGCGTGGTACGAGCAGGCCCGAGAGGAGGTGCGCGCGTTCGTCGGCGCCGGGGCGCAGGACGAGGTCGTCTTCACCCGCAACAGCACCGACTCGTTCAACCTGCTCGCCCGTGCCCTGCCGCGCCACACCGACGTGTTCGTGTTCGAGTCCGAGCACCACGCCGCCCTGCTGCCCTGGCCGGCGCGCCGCACCCAGTACCTGCCGGTGCCCGGCAGCACCGACGACGCAGCCCGGTTGCTGCGAGCCGCCCTCGAGGATCACAAGGCGGCGAACCGGCTGGTCGTGCTCGCGGGCGCCTCCAACGTCACCGGCGAGGTGTGGCCCGTCCGTGAGCTGGCTGCGATCGCCCGGCGGGCTGGGGCGCGGGTGGTCCTCGACGCTGCCCAGTACGCGCCGCACCGCCCGGTCGACCTCGCCTCGCTGGGCGTCGACTACGTCGTGCTGTCCGGGCACAAGCTCTACGCACCGTTCGGGGCTGGCGTCCTCGCGGGGCCCCGAGACTGGCTCGACGCCGCCACGCCCTACCTGGCCGGTGGTGGCGCGACGAAGGCGGTGACCGGGCAAGGCGTCGTGTGGCACGAGGGGCCGGCGCGACACGAAGCGGGCAGTCCCAACGTGATCGGCGCGATCGCCCTCGCTGCGGCCTGCCACGCGCTGCGCACCCACCGGTCAGCGATCGAGCGACACGAGGAGACGCTGGGGCGGCGGCTGCTCGAGGGGCTGGAGGCCATCCACGAGGTGCAGACCTACTCGCTGTTCGGCGCCGGCCACGAGCGGGTCGCGGTGGCGACCTTCACCATCGACGGCCTGGACTCCTCACTGGTGTCCGCCGCCCTGTCGGCCGAGCACGGCATCGGGGTGCGTGACGGCAAGTTCTGTGCGCACTTGTGCGTCGACGCCCTCCTCGACGACCCGTATGCCGCGCGGCCGGCAACCGCCGTCCGCGCCAGTGTCGGTCTGGCCACCACCGCCGAGCACGTCGAGCGACTGCTCTGCGCTGTGGCCGACCTGGCGACCAACGGACCTCGGGCCGAGTACGTCGACGGATCCGACGGCTGGGTGCCCGTGCACGACCCCCGCGCCCTCGACCTCGCGCGCCCC
>JAICSZ010000021.1 GCA_025936615.1 Pedococcus sp.
GAGGAGAAGCGCAAGATCATCGGGCGCGAGTTCATCCGCGTGTTCGAGGCGGCGGCGCGCGAGGTGGTGGCCGAGGCGGGTGCGCACGGCGACGGCGTCGACTTCCTCGTCCAGGGCACGTTGTACCCCGACGTCGTCGAGTCCGGCGGCGGTTCGGGAACGGCGAACATCAAGAGCCACCACAACGTCGGCGGCCTTCCCGACGACCTGCAGTTCGCCCTCGTCGAACCGTTGCGCTCGCTGTTCAAGGACGAGGTGCGCCGCGTCGGTGAGCAGCTCGGCCTGCCCACCGAGATCGTGTGGCGCCAGCCGTTCCCGGGTCCGGGACTGGGCATTCGCATCGTCGGCGAGGTGACGGCCGAGCGGCTCGAGGTGCTCCGTGCCGCCGACGCGATCGCCCGGCAGGAGCTCTCGGCGGCCGGGCTCGACCGGGACATCTGGCAGTGCCCGGTCGTGCTGCTCGCCGACGTCCGGTCGGTGGGGGTGCAGGGCGACGGGCGCACCTACGGCCACCCCGTCGTGCTCCGTCCGGTCTCCTCCGAGGACGCCATGACCGCCGACTGGACGCGCGTGCCCTACGACGTCCTGGCCAAGATCTCCACCCGGATCACCAACGAGGTGCGCGAGGTCAACCGGGTCGTCCTCGACGTGACGAGCAAGCCGCCGGGCACCATCGAGTGGGAGTGAGCCGTGCGACCGGGGCGTGAGCGTGGGCCCAGTGCCGCGGCGGTGAACGACGCGGTCAGCCGGGCAGTCATGCGGCACGTGCTCATCGGGCCACCGCTGCGGTTGTTCACCAGGCTGCAGGTCGAGGGCCGCGCCAACGTGCCCCGCGAGGGTGCCCTCATCGTGGCCTCCAACCACCTGTCCTTCATCGACTCGATCGTGATCCCCCTGGCGTCGGGGCGCCAGGTGCACTTCCTCGGCAAGGCCGAGTACTTCGAGGGCACCGGTCCGCATGGCGCGGCCGTGCGCTGGTTCCACTCGACGGCTGGGACCATCCCCGTCGACCGTGCGGACCCCCGGGCGGCGCTGCACTCGCTCGAGCTGGGGGAGGAGGTGCTGCGCAACGGCGGGGCCTTCGGGGTCTACCCCGAGGGCACGCGCTCACCCGACGGTCGGCTGCACAAGGGCCGCACCGGCGTCGCCCGGATGGCTGTCGCGACCGGGGCCACCCTGCTGCCCTGCGCCGTGGTCGGCACCGACAAGGTGCAGCCCCCCGGCTCCAACCGCTTCCGCCCGGCGAAGGTGACGGTCCGGTTCGGGACACCGGTCGACGTGGCAGGTCTGTCCCAGCAGTTCCAGAAGACGGCCCTCCTGCGCGCGGTCACCGACGCGGTGATGGAGGCCATCGGCGGCCTGTCCGGCCAGGAGAGGTCGAGTCGCTATGCCTCGGACGTCAAGGCCGAGCTGGCCCGCGACACCTCGGACCGCCCCGACCAGCTGTAGCACCACCACCTGCGGGCGGCCGTTGTCCATGGCTCAGGGGGTCACCGTGTCGCCGTGGCGGTGGGCGACCCGCCACTGGCCGTCCTCGCGTCGGTAGACCGGGGTGGCTCGAAGCGTGTAGGTGCGTGGCTGCCCGTCGACGGAGGCGGAAGTGTGCTCCAACCCAGCGGTGTAGGCCATGTCGCCGACCACGTCGAGCGCCTCCAGCTCGAACTCGTAGGAGGTGCAGTCCGAGAAGCTCTTGCCCAGGTTGTCGAAGAGCTCGAGCACCTCGGCCTGTCCGTAGGCGTTCCGCCAGGCTCCCAGCACGCTGACGGGCTCGCGCCGGGACCACAGCGCCCGCCTCGGGCCCGGATCCCCGTTGTGCAGGGCGAGCTCCGCCTCGTAGAGGGAGGTCCGCACCCAGGACACGAACTCGTCGCGGTCGGCCATCGCCCCAGCATGCTCGTGGCCTGTGGCCGTCGTACAGTCCTTCCTGCCGGCCGGGGGCCCCCCCGGTATGCCGCGGGCACGCCCGTGGTGGGGGGCAGTTAGGGTTTGGGGCGTGCTGAGGACGACCGCTGCCGTGGTCGCGGGCAAGGCCGCGCGCGCCGCCTCGCGGCTGCGTGGTGGCGGGTCCGCCCTGCCCGGCCTGGTGGCCGAGCGGGTCGACCCCGGCTTCCTCGCGCACGCGCTCGCGGACGTGCGCGGCGGGATCGTCGTGGTGAGCGGCACCAATGGCAAGACCACGACGACCAAGATGCTCGTGGCCGTACTGCGGGCCCACGGCCGCACCGTGTTCACCAACCCGACCGGGTCGAACTTCACCCGTGGCGTCATCTCCTCGATGCTCGGCGAGCTGCCGCTGGGCGGCCGGCTGGCCGCCGACCTGGCCGTCCTGGAGCTCGACGAGGCGCACGCCCTGAAGTTCGCGTCGACGGTGCGGCCGACACACGCGCTGCTGCTCAACGTCGCCCGGGACCAGCTCGACCGGTTCGCCGAGATCGACCACACCGCACAGCTGCTCGCGTCGCTGGCCGAGCAGACGACCACCGGGGTGGTGCTCAACCTCGACGACTCGTTCATCGCACGGATCCGCGACCGGGTGGCCGACGGCGTCGGCGTCACGTGGTTCGGGGTCGACGCCTCGATCGCCGACCGGCTGCCCGAGCTGCAGGAGCAGGACGTGCGGTCCGACGACGACTTCACGCCACCTGCGCCGGGTCCCGATGACGGGCTGCTCAAGCCGGCCGACGAGCGGGCGTTCTCGGTCCTGTTCGGGGACAACGGGTCCGGGTCCGTCGGACCGGTGGAGCTCCAGCAGCGCGGGCTGGCCGCGATGATCAACGCGACCGCCGCGACCACGGCCGCACGAGCCCTCCTGGGCGAAGACTTCGACCCGACGACCGCGGCCCAGGCGCTGCGCGCCGTGACCCCGCCGTTCGGCCGTGGCGAGGTCGTCATGGTCGACGGCCATCCGCTGGAGCTGGTGCTCGTCAAGAACCCGGCCGGCTTCACCGTGGCACTCGGCACGTACGGCACGACCCCCGTCGCGACGATGGTTGCCATCAACGACAACTACGCCGACGGGCGCGACGTGTCGTGGCTCTACGACGTGTCCTTCGAGTCGCTGCGCGAGCGAGGGGTGTCGCTGACCAGTGGGGTTCGCGGCTACGACATGGCCCTGCGCCTGCAGTACGACGACGTCCCCGTCGGGGCCGTGGAGACCGACCTCGACCGCGCCCTCGACGCGTTCCTGGGCCGGCACCCTGACGAGCCCAAGCGGATCTTCTGCACCTACACCGCGATGATGACGCTGCGCCGCACCCTGGCAGCGCGCTACGACCTACCTGACATCGGCGAGGAGGCGTCGTGACGGACGCGACCCAGCCACGCGGCATACCGGCTGACGTCCCGATCCCGGGGGAGCCGGAGGGCTCCGCTCGCGTGCCGGACGAGGAGCGCGAGGGCAAGGGCGTCATCCACGTGGTGCACCTCTACCCGCGCGAGATGAGCATCTACGGCGACCTGGGCAACACCCGCTGCATCGCCGCCCGGATCCGCCGCCACGGCTATGTTCCGGTCGTGCACCAGCACCACCCCGGCGGCGACTTCCCGGCCGAGGCGCACCTGCTGCTCGGCGGTGGGGGCCAGGACTCCGGGCAGGTGCGTGTCGAGGAAGACCTCGAGGGCATCGGCGACCGGCTCAGGTCGATGGCGGCGGAAGGGGTGCCCATGCTGATGATCTGCGGGATGTACCAGCTGTTCGGCAACGCGTTCATCACCGTCGACGGCAAGCGGCTGCCGGGGCTGGGGATCCTCGACGTGACCACCCAGGGCAACGCCAAGCGGATGATCGGGCCCGTGGTGCTCGACACCGAGTTCGGCGACGTCGTGGGCTACGAGAACCACTCCGGTTCGACCACGCTCGGCGCGGGGCAGGCGGCGTTCGGCCGGGTGCGGTCGGGGTTCGGCAACAACGGCACCGACGGCACCGAGGGGGCCCGCGCCGGCAACGTGGTCGGCTCCTACCTGCACGGGCCGATCCTGCCGGCCAACCCTGCACTGGCCGACGGGCTCATCGCCCTGGCCGCGGAGCGGGCGACCGGGCGACCCTTCGAGCCCGGCGAGCAGGACGATGGGTTCGCCGACGAGGCGCGCACCCGTCAGGTCCGCCGGCTCGTCAAGCGGTGAGCGAGCCCCCCGCTCCCTCCGGGCGGGTGCTCGACCTCTTCGCGGTCCCAGCCGACGTGCGGCCGATCCCGGGTGGTCGCGGAAGGTCGGTCGTGGCCGGTGACCTGGTGCTCTCGCCGGGTCGTGACGCTGCGACGGCACGATGGCTCAACCCGCCCTTGGCCCGGCTCGCCGTCGACCTGGACACCAGGGCGCGCCGTCCGCTGCGCATCGCGGTGCCGGTGCCGGCACGTGACGGCTCCTGGGTCGTCGACGGGTGGGGTGCGAGCCGTTACGAGCCAGACAGCACCCGCTGCCGGGACCTGTCGGTGCTGGTTGCGGCGGGGCGGTTGCTGCACGCGCACCTCGCCCACGCCTTCCCGGTGCGACCACCCCTGGAGACCCGCCGGGACCAGTGGGCTGCCGCTGAGCGACTCGCCTTCTCGGCGCCACGCCAGCTGGAGGCTGCGGTCGACCCGGACGACCCCCGACACGACCTGCTCGGGGAGGTCGCCGCCCGGTTGGCCGGCTGTGCCAGCGTGGAGCCGGTGACGGCGCCCGACCAGCTGGTCCACGGCGACCTGGCCGGCAACGTCCTGCTCGACGCCCGCGGGGTACCGGTGGTCATCGACCTGTCGCCCTACTGGCGGCCGGCGGTGTGGGCCGAGGCGGTCTGCGTGCTGGACGCCGTCCTCTGGCTGGACGCCGCGCCGAGCGCGCTGGAGCAGTGGGGCAGTGGCGCGAAGCGCGAGGCGATGCTGCGCGCGGTGGCCTTCCGTGTCCTCAGCGACGGCCCTGGCTGCGCCGTGGAGCAGTACGCTTATGCCGCGGCTGCCCTGCTGGGCTGAGGTTCACCGGCGCTGGACGCGGGTGACTGGACCGCCGCCACCGAACCGGCCGGGCAGGTCGGCCGTGGGCAACGGCTGCGACGGGTCGGCCAGGACCACGACTGCGCCCGAGGACAGCCCACTGGTGACCTCCGCGAGGCCGTGTCCCACCGCGCCGATGCCGACCGTGGACGTCGTCTGCCTGCCGTGGCCGAGGATGGTCACCCGGCCCCTGCCACCCACCACGCCGGAGACCGCGGACACCGGGACGGTGACCACGCCGCGAGCGGTCCCGGTCGTGACGGCGACCGAGGCTCGGGAGCCGGTGGCCAGAGCCAGGGGGGCACGGTCCACCGCCACGGTCACGGGATAGGTCGGGCTCGTCGAAGCGGTGGAGGACGGCATGACGCCGACCGACTGGATCACCCCGTCCGCGCTGGTCGTGGTGCCTGCGGGGACTGTCTGCGCCACCTGCCCCACCCGCAGCAGGCCGACCTGGGCGAGGGGGACGTCGACCGTGACCAGGGCGGCGCCGCTGCCGGCCACGACGATGCCCTGGCTGGTACCGACCCGCTGCCCAGCGCTGATCCCGACGGCGCCGACGGTGCCGGAGACGGGCGCCCGCAGGGTGGCCGCCGCGAGGTCCTGCTGGGCGGAGGAGACGTCCTGCTGCGCCTGCAGCACGCTCACCTGCGCCGCCGCCGTGGACCCGGCTCCGTTCCGCCCCGTGCTCGTGCCGCTGCTGGCGAGCACCCCGCCGCCGGAGCGGGTCGTGCTGGCCGACGAGGTGCCCGTGCCTGAGCGCGACGTGCTCGAGGACCCGGTGCCCTGCTCGGCCGCTGTGCGTTGCTGCAGTGAGGTCGCCGCCTTGTCCAGCGCCCCGGACAGCTGCCGGGCAACCTGCGTCGAGTGCGTCCCGGCCGACAGCGCAGCGGACAGGGAGGCGACACAGGCAGCGACCTGGTCGGCGCTCGGACCTGTCGGGCCGCTGGTCGGTGTGGTGGTCGGCGTGGTGGTGGGGGTGGTGGTCGGGCTCGGCGTCGTGGTGCCCGTGCCGGTGGCGCTGCCGGGCGTCGTGGTGGGCGTCGTGGTGGGACCGGGTGTGCCTGGCTGCGTGGTGGTCGAGGAAGCGGTGGTGGTCGGGCCGCTCGTCGTGACTGGGTGCGGCGTCGCGGACGTCGGTGACGCGCTCTGCTGCGGTCCCGGACCGCGATGGTCATCGTGTCCCGGAGGCGGAGCGGGGGACAGGCCCAAGGGGGCGCACGCGGCGTCGGCAGCGGCGACAAGCCTGGCCAGCGCGTTCGTCGCAGCGGTGAGCGGGCCGGTGCCGGGCACACTGCCCGCGGACGGACGACTGGAACGGCCGCCCGCCGAGCGGCCTGCCGAGGCGGCGCGTGACGAGGATGGCGCCGGGGTGTCCGCTGGGGTGGCCGACGCGCTCGGGCTCACGGATGACGCCGGTGTCGCCAGGGCGGTTCCCGACGCGGCGGCGTCGAGGCCGGCCTGGGCTGCGACGAGCTTTGCCTCGGCGGTCGTCAGTGCGGCGCGCAGGGGAGTGGGGTCCATGGTCGCGAGCAGCTGGCCCTTGGTCACGTGCTGACCGACGGTCACCGCCACGCTGCTGACCAGTCCTGCGGTCGGGAAGCCCACGGTGTCCTGGTCCGTGCGTTGGACGGTCCCGGCGAGCGTCAGCGTCTGGTCGACGTCGCCGGTCGTGGCCCGCGCCGTCACGAGCCCGACGGCGGCCGCGTCCCCTCGCTGGCTCGTGGCGAACAGGTAGCCACCTGCCGCAACGAGCGCCGCCGTGAGTGCCACCCCGACGGTCCGCACCACCAGCCGAGGGCTGGGCTCACGCTCGGCCGGCACCGAGTGCTCCAGCACAGGTTCCGTTGGTGGCCGGCGACAGGGTGAGCGCTGTGGCGGTCACCGTGCCGGTGTCGTCCGGACGTCCTGTCGCCCGGGCGCACTCACCGACCTTGATGGCTGCCGCGTTCGCCTGGGACTCCAGCAGGAACACCGTGGTCCGCGCGTCCTTCACGGTGACCGTCCGCGGCGCAGTGGAACCAGCCGCACCCGCCCTGGCTGCCTCGGTGACGGTGAACGAGCCCTGACCGACCGAGGCGATGGTGCCGAACGCACCGAAGCCCGCCCCGCCGATCCCGCCACCGAAGCCACCACGGTTCGACGCGCCACCCGACGGTCCCGCCGTGCGGGTCCCGGTGGGGCGTGGCGTGCCGGCGTCGGGCCCGCCGTCCCCACCTGGCCGTCCGCCGAGGTCGCAGGACCCCCTGGTGGCCGCCCGCAGCTGGACCGTGGCGGCCTCGACCGGACCGGAAGGGGGCGTCGGTGACGTCGTCGGCGACATCGTCGGTCGCGGGCCGCCGGCCGTCGCCCCTGCCGGACGGGCCGGGAGGGCGGTGACGCACTCGCCCACCTTGAGTGCTGCTGCCGTGGAGGCGAGCAGTCGGGTGATCCGGGTGGCGGTGGTGTAGACGACGGCGGTCTGCTGGGTCGGCGTCTGTAAGTGGAGCGTCCGGCCCTCGACGGCGGCGATCAGGCCGCTGGTGCCCCCGCCGAACCCACCCCGTCCGGCGCCGCCCCGGCCACCGGTGGGGCCGCCGCTCGCACCACCGTGACTGTTCCCCGAGGACCCACCACTGCCCGTCGTGGAGCCCGCGTTCGGGTTCGAGGGCCCGCACCCCACGAGGGCGAGGGCCGCCGCGAGGCACCACGCGGCATACGGCATCGACCGCCGCAGGCGGTTGGACGGGGCTGGCGCGCTCGGCGCGGCCGGGATCGGCATGGTGGGCTTCCTCTACTCGCTGCGCAGGGCGTCGATGGGTGACAGGCGGGCGGCGCGACCGGCGGGATAGACGCCGGCGACGATGCCGATGACGAGCGAGATGCCCAGGGCCGCGAGTGCGGCACTGCTGGAGAACGTCACCGGCTGGCTGATGAGCGACGGCAGGGCGGCGGCGCCGACGGCACCGAGCCCGATCCCCAGCACCCCACCCGCGAGGCCGAGCAGGCTGGCCTCGGTGAGGAACTGCCGCAGGATGGCTCGTGGCGTGGCGCCGAGCGCCTTGCGCAGGCCGATCTCGCGGACCCGCTCCGTGACCGAGACGAGCATGATGTTCATGACGCCGATCCCGCCCACGACCAACGAGATCGCGGCGATGCCGCCGAGCAGGATCGTCAGCGTACGGGCCGTCGAGGTCGCCGTCTCGACGATGGACTGCTGGCTGTTGAGTGAGAAGTCGGCGTCGGCGGCGTCGACGCCGTGGGCCGTGAGCAGCGCGTGTTGTGCCTCTTGGTATGCCGCCGACAGCGCCGCGCTGTCGCGGGCCTCGAGGTAGATGGAGGAGACCGACGTCCCGGCCGTCGGGGAGACCACGGTCGAGTAGGTCGTGAGCGGCACCGCGGCGAGGTCGTCCTGGTCGCCCCCCACCGTCGAGCCCACCGGTGCGAGCACCCCGATGACGGTGAACGGCTGGGACGCGATGGTCACGGTCTGCCCGACTGCGCTGCGGCCGCCGAACAGGTCGGTCGCGGTCTCCGAGCCGAGGACCACCACTGCCTGCGAAGCCTGTTCCTCCTGCGTCGTGAAGAACCGGCCCTGCTGCGTCGACCGGGCCCGCACCGACAGCCAAGCCGGGCTGGTCCCCACCACGCTCGTGCCCCAGTTCGTGCCGTTGCCGTAGAGGGTGGCCTCGGTCTGCGACGCCGGTGCGACGCCTGCGAGGTCCGGGGCGACCACGGGGTCGGCGAGCATCGCGGCGTCGGCGGTGCTCAGGGTGGTGGCCGACCCGCGGCCGCCCCGCAGTCCGGTCAGGCTGGTCGAGCTGCCGGGACTGACGACGAGCAGGTTCGAGCCGAGCTTGTCGATCTGGGCGGCCACCGCTCGTTGTGCGCCCTGGCCGAGTCCGACGGTGAGCATGACGGCGGCGATGCCGATGAGGATGCCGAGCACCGTCAGCGCCGAACGCATCCGGCGGGTGCGAATCGCGTCGACGGCCGTCCGGAACGTCTCGCCCCAGGTCATGCGGCGCTCTCCGTGAGCAGCCCGTCGCGCATCACGACGGTGCGCTGGGCACGCGCGGCCACCTCGGCCTCGTGCGTGATGAGCACGATGGTCCGGCCCTGGTCGTTGAGGTCGACGAACAGGTCGAGCACCTCGGCGGTCGAGTGCGAGTCGAGGTTGCCGGTGGGCTCGTCCGCGAGGACCAGCTGCGGGTCGGTCACCAGCGCGCGGGCGATCGAGACCCGTTGCTGCTGGCCGCCGGACAGCTCACCGGGGCGGTGGTGGACACGGTCCGCCAGCCCCACGCGCGCCAGCGCCTCGAGGGCCAGTCGTCTCCGCTGGGCGCGCGGCACCCCCGCGTAGACCAGGGGCAGCTCGACGTTGCGCCAGGCGCTCATCGTGGCGAGCAGGTTGTACTGCTGGAACACGAAGCCCACCCGCCGGTTCCGCACGTCGGCGAGCTGGTCCTCACGCATCCTCGACACGTCCTCGCCCGCCAGGTGGTAGCTGCCGGAGGTGGGCACGTCGAGGCACCCGAGGACGTGCATCAGCGTGGACTTGCCCGAGCCGGAAGGGCCGACGATCGCGACCAGCCCGCCCTCCTCGACGCTCAGGTCGACCCCGCGCAGCGCCTCCACGGCGACCGCACCGGTGGCATAGGTCTTGCGCACCGCCTCCAGGTGCAGGATGGGGACGGGGTGGGACGCGTATGCCGCCTGGCCGGCCACGGGGGTCGCGGCCGGCGTGCTCGTGCTCGGGTCGGGCACCTCAGCCCCTCCCGGTCGTGCCGCCGCCGGTGCCGCTGTTGCCCCCACCGGCGCCGCCGCGACCGCCGCCGAACCCACCACCGCCGAAGCCGCCGAACCCACCACCGCCGAAGCCGCCGCCACGGCGGGCGCCCGTCCCGCTGCCACCGGTGCCAGTGTCCGCGCCGCCGAAGCCGGTCACGGTGACCACCACCTGGTCGCCCTCCTTGAGCCCCGCGGTGACCTGGGTCGTCACCCCGTAGATGCCGCCCACCGTCACCGGGACGACCGTGGTGGTGCCCGAGCGGCTGACGTGGACCACGGTCCGTCCCCCCTGCGTGGACAGCGCCGCCGTCGGCACGGTGAGCACGTCCTGCAGGACCTTGACCGTGATGGCGACGGCGGCGGTCGTGCCCGCGTACAGGCCGGAGGGGTGCCCGGTGACGGCGATCGTCACGGGGAACTGCGCGGCCCCGCTCGAGCTGGCCGAGGCGACGACACCAACCGTGCTCACGGTCCCGAAGACGGGGTTGGCGGTCTGGCCGCCCTGGGGCCTGACGGTGGCCTCGAGCCCCTTGCGGACCCGGTCCAGGTCAGCCGCGCCGACCGTGGCGTCGACGACCCACGAGGTCGGGTCGATGATGTCCACGGTGGCCGAGGACGCGCCCGACCCGCCCGAGGCGCTGGACGCCGAGCCCGCTCCCTGCCCCGCGGCGCCCGACCCGCTCCCCGAGCCACTGGCGCCGCCGCCAGCCGAGCCGCCAGCTGCGGCGGAGCCGCCCACGCTGGAACCCACGCTGAGGCTGACCGCAGAGACGGTGCCCGCGATGGGCGCGGTGAGCGTGGCGTCGTCGAGCGACTGCCGCGCACTGGCGAGCTGTTGCCGGGCGCTCGCGAGCTGGGCAGCGGCCTGGGCCACGGCAACCGCTCCGGAGGCGCTCGCGGACTGGTCCTCGGCAGCGGTCACGCTTGCCGAGGCCAGGTCCACGGCGTTGCGCAGGTTCGTGGGGTCGAGCCTGGCGAGGACCTCGCCCTTGCTCACCTTCTGCCCGACGGCGACCTCGACGGAGGTGACCGTCCCAGCCGTCTGGAATGCCGCACTCGCCTGACGCGCCGGCTCGACGGTGCCGGCGGCCGCCACCGTCTGCGAGACGGTCCGCACCGTGGCCGCGACGAGCCGCGTGCCGGTGATGGGGTCGGCCATCGCGGCCTTGGCGCGGGTGGACCACCACCACCCACCGACAGCGCCACCGGCGACCAGGGCCAGGGCCAGGCCCACCACCATGGCTTGACGGACCAGTGACCGGGCTGGGTGCGGGAACCCGCGTGCCTTCACGGCTCGCGAACGTATGCGCCCAGGCTGGACACGTCATCGACGATGACTGGGTGTCACCTGTGAAACATCAGGGGAAGTCGTCCCCGGCCTCGAGGCGCAAACGCAGGAACTCGGCCAGTGGCGCCGACTCGCCGTCCCGGGCGCCCTCACCGACCTGCAGCGGCGGGGCCGAAGGCACGACGGTCACGCCGCGCCAGCGGCCGAACCGCTCCGGGGCGACCACCAGCAGGTGGTAGCCGCCCTCGCTGTCCACCCCGATGGAGTGGTCGCGCTTGAGGTACCAGCCGACGCGACCGGTGCGGTACCGGCCTCGGCCGTTCCACGGCCTGGCCACCAGCTCACACGTCGCCAGCCCGCGCTCCCGCGCCTCCCGCACGAAGCCCTCGAGCAGCACCTGCGCCTTGGCCGACTCGGTGGCCTTGCGCCGACGAGCCGCCTCGACGTGGTACGCCGCACGCTGTGCCTTGTCGTCCTCAGCCATCGCCCGCCTCCGCTGCCCGCAGCGTCGAGCCGTCGGGGGACGACCCGTCCTCCGTCTCCTCCACCGGAGCCTTCTTCGGGCTGGCCGACCAGGCCAGCCACCCCAGTGCGCCCAGCGGCACCTCCATGAGGTGGGTGTACACCGAGAAGAGCACCACGCCAGCCGCGGCCGACGCCGGGGTCGCCCCCCAGGCCACGAGCGCCGCGGCAGTAGCGGTCTCGGTGACCCCCAGACCGCCGGGCGTGACGCCCACGGCGGTCAGCAGCCGGCCGATGGCGTAGGCCGCGAAGAGCTGGCCGTAGGGCAGGTGCACGACCCCCGTGGCGTGCATGCACAGCAGGAACAGCCCGTAGTAGACCCCGAAGTAGCCGACCAGGCCCAGCGTCATGGGCAGCCACCCGGTGCGGACGACGTCGTTGATCCGGGCGCGCAGGTCCACCACCAGGTCACGCACACTCATGCTCCGGCGCTTGAACAGCCGGCCGATCACGCGGTCGAGACCTCGCCCGATCAAGACCGCCGCTCGCTCCGAGACCAGCATGGACACGAAGGCCGCGAGGAGCAGCCCGCCGCTCAAGGCGCCCGCCACCGCCGCATCCGACAGGGCGTTCGGCACGTCTGGGTCGTGCCCGGAGAACAGGGCCAGGATCGCCACGAGGGGCAGCGCGACCCGGGACAGCACGTTCCAGACGCCGGTGACGATCGCGGAGGTCGAGATGTCGCGCCGCGAGAACCCCCAGGACCGGCAGATCGTGTACGTGGCCGCCAGCCCGGCCGCACCGCCGCCGGGCAGCAGGTTGCCGACCGACGA
>JAICSZ010000172.1 GCA_025936615.1 Pedococcus sp.
ATGTTGACGATCCAGGTTCCGGGCTTTGTGGAGAAGGACGACCGCACGTGGATCGGGAGATTGAACCGGCGCGCGTACTCGACACATCGCAAATGCAGGATCTTGGCGCCGGAGGCGGCCATCTCCAGCATCTCCTCGTGCGAGACGCGGTCGAGCTTGCGGGCCGTCGGCACGATCCGCGGGTCCGCGGTGAACACCCCGTCGACGTCGCTGTAGATCTCGCACACCTCGGCGCCCAGGGCCGCGGCCAGCGCGACCGCGGTGGTGTCCGAGGCGCCGCGGCCCAGCGTGGTGATGTCCTTGGTGTCCTGCGAGACGCCCTGGAACCCGGCCACGATCGCGATGTGCCCCTCGTCGATGGCCTTCTGGATCCGGCCAGGCGTGATGTCGATGATCTTGGCCTTGCCGTGGACGCTGTCGGTGATCACGCCGGCCTGGCTGCCGGTGAACGAGCGGGCCGCCTGCCCCAGGTTGGCGATCGCCATGGCCACCAGGGCCATCGAGATCCGCTCGCCCGCGGTCAGCAGCATGTCGAGCTCCCGCGGGGGCGGCAGCGGGCTCACCTGCTGGGCGAGGTCACGGAGCTCGTCGGTGGTGTCGCCCATCGCGGACACCACGACGACCACGTCCTTGCCGGACTTCTTCGTCGCCACGATCCGCTGGGCCACGCGCTTGATGCCTTCGGCGTCGGCGACCGACGAGCCGCCGTACTTCTGCACGACAATGCCCACGACTCTCCTCAGCGGTCAGGTGGCCGGGCGCCTCGACACGGCGCCGGACAGCGCCGAGTCTAACGAGCGCACGACACCGCGGCGCGTCGGCGTCGGATGCCAAGACTCCGGCGCTCCGCCGAAGATCTTCCCGGAACCAGGGCGCAGCGATGGTCCCCGGTCAAGGATTTGCGGGGTCGAGCAGCTCTCCGGCAGCGGCCACCTGGTCCTGCTCGCTCTCGAACTCGGCGTCGAGCCGGTCGTGGGCCACCACGGACTGCAGCGCGCGCAGGACCCCGCTGGCCTCGGTGCCCCAGGTCGACACGTAGGAGAACTGCCACCACCACAGCGCCTCGCTGACCCGCCCGGCCCGGTAGTGCTGCAGGCCGTGCGCGAGGGCGGTGGCGATGCTCGTGAGGTCGTCGGACAGCAGCGACGACATCAGCTCGGGCGGGTCGACGTACGGGTCGAAGACCTCGCTGTACGCGTCCACGCTCTCCAGCAGGACCGCCAGCCGCAACCGCATCGCGTCGAGGTCGGGGTCCGGCCCGGCGTCCGGCTCGTACTCGTCGGCCGGCAGGAAGTCGCTGTGCACCCCGAGCCGTCCGCCGGCGAGCAGCACCTGGCTGACCTCCAGCAGCAGCAGGGAGATGGCGATCGAGCGGTCGGCCTCCCCGCGGGAGATCGCGCGCAGCGCCAGCAGGAAGCTCTCGACCTGGTCCGCGATCTGCTGTGCGAAGTCCTCGAGGTTGCTGTCCACCGGGTCGGTGAGGCCCTCGGCGGCCTTCGCCACCACACCGTCGTAGTCGGTCATTCCACCGATCGTCTCCCTTCGAATGCCCGTCCGAGGGTGACCTCGTCGGCGTACTCGAGATCTCCTCCAACAGGAAGTCCACTCGCAAGTCGCGTCACGCGCAAGCCCATCGGCCTCAGCAGCCGCGTGAGATAGGTCGCGGTGGCCTCGCCCTCGAGGTTCGGGTCGGTGGCCAGGATGACCTCCGTGACCGCCCCGTCGGTCAGTCTGGGGAGCAGCTCACGGATCCTCAGCTCGTCGGGACCGATGCCGTCGATCGGGGAGATGGCGCCGCCGAGCACGTGGTAGCGGCCTCGGTACTCCCGGGTGCGCTCGATGGCGACGACGTCCTTGGGCTCCTCCACCACGCACAGCACGGCCGGGTCACGACGCTGGTCACGACAGATCCGGCAGGTCTCCTCCTCGGCCACGTTGCCGCACACGGAGCAGAATCTCACCCGGTCCTTGACCTCGACGAGCACCTGCGCGAGCCGGCGTACGTCGACCGCGTCGGCCGCCAGCAGGTGGAAGGCGATCCGCTGGGCGCTCTTGGGACCCACGCCGGGCAACCGCCCGAGCTCGTCGATGAGGTCCTGGACGACGCCTTCGTACATCAGAAGCCGAGCTGAGGCCCGGGACCCGCGCCCGGACCGGCCTCGCCCTCGGGGCCGGTGAGTCCGCCGAGGCCGCCGGCGAGCGGGCCGAGCTTCTCCGCGGCCAGTGCCTCGGCCTTGGCCTTGCCGTCGCGGTAGGCCGCGACGATCAGGTCCTCGAGGTCCTCCGTGTCGGCCGGGTCGAACGAGTCCCTGCGGATCCGCACCCCGAGCAGCTCTCCCGTGCCGTTCACCGTGACCGTCACCAGACCGTCGCCGACGGTGCCGTCGACCGTCGCGTCCGCGAGCTCCTGCTGCGCGGACATCATCTGCGCCTGCATCTGCTGGGCCTGCTGCAGCAGGGCGTTCATGTCGAAACCGCCTTCACCGAAGGGGTTCTGGTTCTCAGTCATCTGCGTTCTCTTCCCGGAGCAGTGGTGGGGCAGGCTGTCGTAGGGGGTCGTGGCGGGACGCGGTCGACTGCCGCCGGACATGCGGCTCAGTCGTGCTTGATCTCCTCGATGATGCTCGCACCGAGCTCACGCTCGAGGAGCTCCGCACCGCCGAGCCCGTGGTCGTCGGCGTCCGGGTCGTCGCGGTCGGCGTCCTCGTCGGAGACGTCCGAGCCGCGCCGACCGCGCGCACCACCCGCCGGTCGGGTGTCCACGATCGCGCCCCGTGCGTGCGCGATGGCACCCGGGCCCGGTGCCGACTCCGGTCCGTCGGAGCGCGAGGTCACCTCTCGCTGCTCGGGCACCGCGCGTCGGGTGATCTCGACCCGGGGCTCCGACCCGGGCTGGGCGGAGGGGTCGACGATGGACTCGACCCGCCAGTCGTGGCCGATCACGTCGATCGCGGCCTGGCGCAGGATCTCCTCGCTTCCTCCACTGGTGAAGGAGTTGCGCGCCCCGGCGTTGACCAGGGCGATGGTGAGCGTCTTGTCGTCGACGTCGGCGACCTGGGCGTTCTGGCTGAGCAGGATCCAGGTGTAGCGGCGCTTGAGCTTCACCGCGTCGAGCAGGTCCGGCCAGAGGCGGCGTACGTCGACCAGCGTCAGCCCGCTCGACGTACCGGCGGGCTCGACCGGCTCGAACGGCTCGACAGGTAGGGGTGGCTCGACAGGTCGGCCTGGCTCGACCGGCTGGGCGAGCTCGACCGGCTCGACAGGTGGCGGTGGCTCGACCGGCCGGGGTGGCCCGGCGTCCGGCGGCGCCGGCGCAGGGACGGGCGCCGCAGCGCTGGGGGTGCCCTCGATGGACATCCGCTTCTCGATCCGGTCCAGGCGCGCCAGCAGGCCTTCGGTGCCATGGTCGGCGCCGGGCAGCAGCACGCGGGCGCAGATCAGCTCGAGCAGCAGCCGCGGAGCAGTGGCGCCCTTCAGCTCCATCAGTCCATCGGCGACCAGCTCGGCGGCCCGGCTCAGGTCGGCTCGACCGAACCGGGCGGTCTGGGCCACGAGCCGCTCACCCTGGTCCTCGGACACGTCGATGAGCCCCGTCGCCGGGGCGTCCGGCACGGCCGCGATGATCACCAGGTCGCGGAGCCGGCGCAGCAGGTCCTCGGTGAATCGCCGGGGGTCCTGGCCCGTCTCGATCACCTTGTCGACCACACCGAACACCGTGCGGCCGTCCCCGGCCGCGAAGGCGTCGACCACCTCGTCCAGCAGGCTGTCAGGCGTGTAGCCCAGCAGCCCGGTGGCGAGCTCGTAGGTGACGCCATCGGGACCCGCCCCGCCCATCAGCTGGTCCAGCACGGACAAGGTGTCGCGCGCGGAGCCGGCGCCGGCCCGGACGACGAGCGGGAGCGCCGCCGGCTCGATCTGCACGCCCTCCTTGTCGCACAGCGCGCGCAGGTAGTCCGAGAGGGTGCGCGGCGGGATCAGCCGGAAGGGGTAGTGGTGGGTCCGGGACCGGATGGTGCCGATCACCTTGTCGGGCTCGGTGGTCGCGAAGACAAACTTCAGGTGCTCGGGTGGTTCCTCGACGAGCTTGAGCAGGGCGTTGAAGCCCTGCGGGGTGACCATGTGCGCCTCGTCGATGATGTAGACCTTGTAGCGGCTGTTCACCGGCGCGAAGAAGGCGCGCTCACGCAGGTCCCGCGCGTCCTCGACGCCTCCGTGGCTGGCGGCGTCGATCTCGATGACGTCGATGGACCCGGGTCCGCCGCGGGCCAGGTCGGTGCACGACTGGCACCCTCCGCAGGGGGTGTCGGTGGGGCCCTTCTCGCAGTTGAGGCAGCGCGCCAGGATGCGGGCGCTCGTGGTCTTCCCGCACCCACGGGGGCCCGAGAAGAGGTAGGCGTGGTTCACCCGGTTGTTCCTCAGCGCTGCCTGCAGCGGGCCGGTGACGTGGTCCTGGCCGATGACCTCGGTGAACGTCTCCGGCCGGTATCGGCGGTAGAGGGCAAGGGGTGCTTCCACGCCTGAACCCTAGCCAGCCGCTCCGACAGCCGGTAGGGCGGTCAGACCGGCTGCACCTGCCCCGGACCGGCCTTGACTGACATGGCAAGGCCCCCCGCGCACCCGAAAGAGCTCACTGACCCTTGCTGCCTTCCGGCCCTGGGGGAGTTGGGCGAGTTATCGCCGCACGGGGGGTTGGCGCGAAGTCTAGGCGAGAGCCCCGGATCCGCCCAAGCCAGGCGCGATTTCATCAACCCGTCCGCCGCCCGGTAGCCTCTCCGGCGGAGGATTCGCCTAGTGGCCTATGGCGCTCGCTTGGAAAGCGGGTTGGGTTAACAGCCCTCAGGGGTTCGAATCCCCTATCCTCCGCCAGGACGACGCATGGGTTGACCTGCCAGAACGCCGACCGTAGCCCGCGCAGGTAGGGTCGGCGTTCGTGGTCTTCGGGGCTTGTAGTCTCAGTTCTAGTCTCAGTTGGCTTCCGCCCAGAGCGCCCGCTCAGCCCGGCGGCACCGCGTCAGTTCCCGGCGCTCTGACATGCCACCCAAGGCGCCGCTTCACGGCCGAGAAGCGCTTGCCCCGGAAGCCGATCCGCATCGAGCGGGCGCTCGCTGTCGGTGTGCGGCTGCTTCGGCCCCGCCGTTCGACACCGTCCTCGTGGGAGCATCAACCATGGTCCGGAATCGCTCCGCGCCGTGGGCGTTGCTCACCCCGGTACTGCCTGTCGAAGACGTTCGAGCGGCGGTCGCCTGGTACAGCGACGTCCTTGGGCTCGTCGAGCACGTCCGGATCGGCGAGGGTCACCGCGCGCAGCTCGGGGTGGACGGCGAGCGCGCCGAGGTGATCGTGCGCGAGTACCGAGACGGTGAGGCTCGGGTCTGCGCA
>JAICSZ010000094.1 GCA_025936615.1 Pedococcus sp.
CCCCGCGCAACAGGCCCAGTCCGAGGGACTGCTGAGCCAGGCGCTCGGTCGCCTCATCGCCGTCGCCGAGGCCTACCCCGACCTCAAGGCGAACCAGAACTTCATGGCCCTGCAGAACGAGCTCACCGCGACCGAGGACCGCATCGCCTCGGCTCGCCGCTACTACAACGCCAACGTCCGTGAGCTGAACACGAAGGTCGAGACGGTGCCGTCCAACATCGTGGCCGGCATGTTCAACATCGGCCGCGCGGAGTACTTCGAGGTGGACGGTGAGGAGCGCGACCCCGTGAAGGTCGACTTCGGGCAGCGCGACGCCACCATCCCACCGCCCAGCGGGTATGCCGGGGGCACGCCAGCCGGCGCCCCGGCGTCACCGCCGCCAGTGGCACCCTCCGCGGCTGAGGCATCCGCCGCTGGGCCGGCACCTGAGGCTGCTGCCCCGCAGCCGCCCACCGAGCCGTAGACGCGAGCACCCTTGATCCGTTCCGCTGTCGATACCGACCTGCCGGCGGTACGAGCCGTGGCGGACGCGGCCTTCGACCTCGAGCCGGGTGACCGCGGAGAGCTCGTCGACCTGCTCCACGAGCGGGGCGACGGGACCCTCGGGGTACGGCTGGTGGCGGAGGAGGACGGGCGGGTGGTCGGCTTCGTCTACGGATCCCTGCGTGGAACCAGGGGTTTCGTCGACGGCTGGGCTGTGGAGCCGGCCTCTCGCCACTGCGGCGTCGGCAGCGAGCTGCTGCGTGGTTGCGAGGGGGCCCTTGCCGCGGCAGGAGCCTCATCCCTGTCGGTCGGCGGGAACACCTGGTGCTACGCGTGGCCCGGCCTCGACCCGGGCTACACCGCCGCACTGGTGCTGCTGGAGCGGCGCGGCTACTCACGCAGCGACACGCTGCTGAACATGGACGTTCCGCTGTCGGCATGGCAGCACGGCCTCGCCTCGGATGCCTTGCGCGACAGCGGATCTGACGTCGAGCTGCGGCGTGCGACCGCCGACGACACCGCTGCCCTGGGCGACTTCGCCCGAGACTTCTCCGATGCGTGGGCCGACGAGGCCGCACGCGCCGTGCGGCGAGACCCGCCGACCGCGTTCCTCGCCCTGCGCGAGGGCCGGGTGGCGGGCTTCGCCTGCCATGGCGTCTACCGCGACGGGTGGTTCGGCCCGACCGGGGTCGACCCGGCGGAGCGCGGCAACGGGCTCGGCGAGGCGCTGCTGCGGCTGTGCCTCGACGACCTCGCCGCAGCAGGCACCGAGGTCGCGCAGATCAGCTGGATCGGACCGATGGCGTTCTACCACCGCACCGTCGGCGCGCGGTGCCGTCGGGTGTTCCTGACGCTCGAGAAGAGCGTCCCCGAGGAGAACTCGTGACCGAGCCCGCACTGGTCCCGGAGCCGGTCGAGCTCGCGAGCCCGGGTGAGGGGTACCTGCTGACGCCCGACACCGTCGTCGCCTGCGACGGGGAGGCGCGAGAGGTTGCCGGGCTGCTGCGCGAGTACCTCGCGGTGACCGGCCTGCCGCTCCCGGTCCGGGTGGACGACCGGCCCGGCGGCATCGAGCTCCGGCTGGCGGGCGCCGCTGGCAGCGGGGGCGGCGAGGGCCAGGAGGGCTACCAGCTCACCAGCGGGCCGGAGGGCGTGCGCATCGAGGCAGGCACGCCGGCCGGCCTGCGCCACGGCGTCCAGACCCTGCGGCAGCTGCTGCCGCCCGAGGTCTTCGGCACCACCCCTGCCGCCGGAGTGACCTGGGCGGTGCCCGGCGTGCGGGTGGTCGACCAGCCGCGGTTCGCCTGGCGCGGGTCGCACCTCGACGTCGGCAGGCACTTCATGCCGCTGGACTTCCTGCACCGCTACGTCGAGCTGCTCGCCCAGCACAAGCTCAACCGGCTCCACCTGCACCTCACCGAGGACCAGGGGTGGCGGTTCGAGGTGAAGCGCTACCCACGCCTCACGAAGGTCGGTGCCTGGCGCGCCGAGTCCGACCGTGGTCTCGCCGGGACCGGCGACTACGACGGGACGCCGCACGGCGGGTGGTACTCCCAGGACGAGCTGCGTGAGCTCGCGGCCTTCGCCGACCGGCGTGGGGTGGTCATCGTGCCGGAGGTCGACCTCCCCGGCCACGTGACCGCCGCGCTCGCTGCCTACCCCGAGCTCGGCGTCGACGGCCAACCGCACGAGGTGGCTCGCGACTGGGGCATCTTCACCTCGGTCCTCAACATCGAGGAGTCGACGATGGCCTTCGTCGAGCAGGTCCTCGAGGAGCTGCTCGACGTGTTCCCCTCGCCGTTCATCCACATCGGCGGCGACGAGTGCCCGACGACTGAGTGGGAGGGCGACCCGCGTGTGGACGAGCGGATGCGCGAGCTGGGGATCGACGACGCCAGCGGGATCCAGCCCTGGTTCACGACGCGCATGTGCGCCTTCCTCCTGGAGCGGGGACGCCGACCCGTGGTGTGGGACGAGGCGGCGACGCCGGCGCTCGACCCCCGCGCCGTGGTGATGGCCTGGCGTGGTTCCGACCGGGGCGCCGATGCCGTGGCGCGCGGCTGGGACGTGGTCATGGCTCCGCAGGAGCGCACCTACTTCGACTGGTATGCCGACGACTCACCGGGCCAGCCCGTCGCCCAGCCGTGGGTGACCACCGTGCGCCAGGTGGTCGAGTGGGACCCGGACGTCGAGGCGGTGGATGGTTCCGATGGCCCGCACGGCAGGGTGCTGGGCACCCAGGGCCAGCTGTGGACCGAGTTCATGCCGACCCCCCAGCGGGTCGAGGAGATGGCCTTCCCACGCCTGTCCGCGCTCGCCGAGCGCGCGTGGTCGCCGGCGCCGGGAGAAGGCGCGTGGGAGGACTTCGCGGTGCGGCTCGCGGTCCACCAGGGCCGACTCGACGCCCAGGGTGTCCACCGGTCGGTGGACAACGGTTCAACCGGGCGGGGCTGACGACCGCCCCACCGAGAGCAGCAGGCTTGGGGCATGGACGCACCCATCCACATCTCCGGCCTGCGCAAGACCTACGGCAGCAGGGCCGCCGTCGACGCCATCGACCTCGACATCCACGACGGTGAGGTGTTCGCCCTGCTCGGTCCCAACGGTGCCGGGAAGACGACCACCGTCGAGATCCTCGAGGGCTTCCGCGAGCGCGACGCCGGCGAGGTCACCGTCCTGGGGGAGGACCCGCAGACCGCCGGGCTGCGCTGGCGCAACCGGCTCGGGATCGTCCTGCAGTCCTCGACCGGGCTCGACCTGGTCACCCCACGTGAGGCACTCGCCACCACGGCCAAGGTCTACAGCCGGGCCCGCGACGTCGACGAGGTCATCGCCGCGGTCGGGCTCTCCGACAAGGCCGACGACCGGATCGGCAGGCTCAGCGGCGGCCAGCGGCGCCGGGTCGACGTCGGCCTCGGCATCGTGGGCAGCCCCGAGCTGCTGTTCCTCGACGAGCCGACCACCGGCTTCGACCCCCAGGCGAGGCGCGACTTCTGGGACCTGATCAAGTCCCTCGCGGGCGGCGGCACGACGATCCTGCTCACGACCCACTACCTCGACGAAGCGGAGCACCTGGCGGACCGCGTGGGGGTCATCGCCGCCGGACGCATGCTCGCCCTGGACACGCCCGCCAACCTCGGTGGCCGAGCCTCGTCACAGGCGACGGTGACGTGGGAGGACGAGGGAGGCACGCGGCATACGGAAAGAACAAGCACACCAACGCAACTGGTCGCGCAGCTGGCCAGTCGGCACGGGGGCGAGGTGCCCAAGCTCACGGTGACGAGGCCCTCCCTCGAGGACACCTACCTGTCCCTCATCGCACCGCACGTCGACGCCCCGACCGAGGACGTCAAGCTCGAGGAGGCGACGGCGTGAACACGCTCGCGATCGGCTGGGACCGCACGGTCCTGGAGCTGAAGATGTACTTCCGTGAGAAGGAGGCGGTCTTCTTCTCGTTCGCCTTCCCGATCATCATGCTGGCGATGTTCGCGATGATCTTCAACGACAGCTTCGGGGAGGGGGACGCGGCAGATGCGGGCGTCAACGCGGCCCGCTTCTTCCTGCCGGGCATGGTCGCGGCGGGAGTGATGCTGACCAGCTTCCAGTCGATGGCGCTCAGCGTCGCGGTGGAGCGCGACGACGGCACGCTCAAGCGGCTGCGGGCCACGCCGATGCCGCCGGTGTCCTACTTCCTCGGCAAGGTCGGCCTGGTGGCGATCACCTCGCTGGCGCAGTTCCTGCTGCTGATCGCGGTGGCACGCTTCGCGTTCGGGGTCCAGCTGCCGGCGGATGCCGGGCGCTGGGTCAGCTTCGTGTGGGTGTTCCTGCTCGGTGTGGCTTCGGGCACCGTGCTGGGCATCGCCTACTCGTCGCTGGCCACCTCGTCACGCTCGGTCGGTGCCATCGTCATCGCACCGGCGCTGATCCTGCAGTTCATCTCGGGCGTCTACTTCGCCTTCACCGACCTGCCGGACTGGCTCAAGCAGGTGGCGTCGCTGTTCCCCCTGAAGTGGATCGCGCAGGGCATGCGGTCAGTGTTCTTCCCCGACAGCTGGCAGACGCAGGAGATGGCGGGAACGTGGGAGCACGGACGAACTGCGATCGTGATCGCGGCTTGGGCGGTCGCCGGGCTGCTGATCTGCGCCCGGACCTTCCGCTGGACCAAGCGCGGCACGACATGATGGTTCCGTGAGCGCGACACCCGGGCCGGACTGCCCTCCGCTGGGGCAGTCCGCGCACGCGCTGGACGAGATGTGGCGCGCCCAGCTGCGCTGGTGGCACGCCCTGTTCGCCGTGCTGGTGGTCACGACAGCGTTGGTGATGGTCGCGGAGGACAAGCCGTACCTCGCATGGCGACTCGCGATCGTGGTCGGCATCGGTGTCACCTACGCGATCTGGGGGCGCCGCGGCCTGGGCGAGCGCGCGCCGGTGGCCGGAGTCGTCTACCTCGTGGTGGCCTGGGTGTTGATGGTCGCCCTCATGGCGCTGGACGGCACCGGGACGGCGTGGATCCTCACCTTCGGGCTCTTCCCGCAGACCTGGGCGATCCTGCCCCGCAACAAGGCGGCGCTGACGGTCTTCCTCGCCGTGGTCGGGATTGCGCTGGTGCGGATCTGGCAGAGCCCGCGGACGGTGGACGAGTTCGTCGGCATCGCCATCAGCACCGTCATCATGCTGGTGCTCTCGCTGACCCTCGGGCTGTTCATCGACCGGATCATCCGTGAGGCGGACACCCGGGCGACGACCATCGACGAGCTGCGCAGGACCCAGGCGCAGCTCGCAGCGGCCGAGCGTGACCAGGGCGTGGCCGGAGAGCGCGAGCGCATCTCGCGCGAGATCCACGACACCTTGGCGCAGGGGTTCACCTCGGTGGTCACCCTGGCGCGGGCCACCGAGTCCGCACTCGACCGCGGTGACCTCGGGGTGGTTCGCGCGCGCCTGCGGCTCATCGAGCAGACGGCGTCGGACAACCTTTCCGAGGCCAGGCTCATCGTCGCCGAGCTGACCCCCGGTCACCTCCAGTCGCGCACCCTCTCCGAGGCCCTGCAACGGCTGGTCGACGCGGTGGCCGCGGAGAGCGGCATGACCGGCCGGCTGCGAGTGGAGGGGGACCCGGTGGTGCTGCCCGCCAACTCGGAGGTGGTGCTCCTGCGCACGGCGCAGGAGGGCCTGGCCAACGTGCGTCGCCACTCCGGGGCGCGGTCCTTCGAGGTGTTCCTGTCGTATGCCGCCGACGGGCCGGTCGCGATGACCGTCACCGACGACGGGGTCGGGTTCGCCCCGGACGCCGCGTCGCGCGGCTACGGGCTCGACGGCGCCACTGCCAGGGCGGCCGAGGTGGGCGGTTCCTTCAAGGTGTCGAGCGAGCCGGGAACCGGCGCGCGGCTGCGGGTGGAGGTGCCCCGATGACCTTGCGGTTGCTGGTGGTCGACGACCACCCTGTGGTGCGCGCCGGGCTCGTCGCGATGCTCTCCGAGCACGATGACTTCGACGTGGTCGGTGAGGCTGCCGATGGTGCCGAGGCGGTCGCGATGGCTGCCCGGAGCTCGCCTGACGTCGTGCTGATGGACCTGCGGATGCCCGGCATGGACGGGGCGGAGGCGACCGCCAGGCTGAGGGCCGGCGGTGACGGCCCGGCCGTCCTCGTGCTGACCACGTACGACACCGACGCCGACATCGTTCGCGCCGTGGAGGCCGGTGCGACCGGCTACCTGCTCAAGGACGCGCCACGCGAGACCCTCGCCGACGCGATCCGGCGGGCGGCACGTGGTGAGACCGTGCTGGCCCCTCCTGTGGTGGCGCGCCTCGCCAGCCGGCTGCGGACACCGGCGGCGCCGGCGTTGACCGACCGCGAGCTGGGGGTGCTGCGGGAGGTCGCGCGCGGGATGTCCAACGCCGAGGTGGGTCGGGAGCTGCACATCGGCGAGGCGACCGTGAAGACGCACCTCCTCCGGGCCTTCGAGAAGCTCGGGGTGGCCGACCGCACGGCAGCCGTCACCGCGGCATACAGGGCCGGCCTCATCGAGCTCTGACCCGGACGTGCGGCAGGATCGGCAACATGCTGATCTCTCTGGAAGGCCGCTCCCCGCGGGTCGCCGACTCCGCCTGGGTCGCTCCCAACGCCACCGTCGTCGGTGACGTCGCCCTCGCCGAGGAGGTGGGCGTCTGGTACTCCGCAACCATCCGTGGCGACGTCGAGCGGATCGAGGTGGGCGCCCGGTCGAACGTGCAGGACGGCTCGGTGCTGCACGCCGACCCTGGCTCCCTGTTGACCGTCGGCACGGGGGTGACCATTGGCCACAACGCCACCCTGCACGGCTGCACGATCGGCGACGACGTCCTCATCGGTATGGGTGCGACGGTGCTCAACGGCGCCACGATCGGTGCCGGGTCGCTGGTCGCGGCAGGGACGGTGGTGCTCGCTGGGACCGAGATCCCGCCCGGCTCGCTGGTGGCGGGCCTGCCGGGCAAGGTGCGCCGCGAGCTGACCGACGAAGAGCGCGCCGGCGTGCGGTACAACGCGGAGGTGTACCTCGAGCTCCGTGCCCAGCACGCGGCCGCCACGGTGGACGGCGCCGGAGTCCCGCGTCCCTCAGAAGGGTGGGTCGTCCTGGGGTCCTGGAGTCGCTGGGGTTGGCAGCTTGGGCCGGTGGCCCTGGTGGGTGTGGGGGTCGAGCTGCATGGGGCGGGGGGTGGTGATGAGCTGGATGCCGGCCCTTGCGGTGGTGTGCAGCTGGGCGGCGGCGTGGTGGGTGGTGATCCGGGAGCCGGTCTGCAGGGCTTTGCGGGTGCGCCAGGTCGCGGTGGTGGGGCGGCAGGCGAGGGCGATGAGGTGGTGGTCGTGGAGGTGGTCGAGGTCGTCCGCCTGCGCGAACTGCTCGGATCCCGGGAGGCCGCATGAACGAGCCGGACGTGAAGGGGGCAGGGGAGGCGGGTGGGGTCGCCTGGACTGAGGAGCGACGAGCGAGGAACGAGCGAAGGAGCGACGAGGGAAGGC
>JAICSZ010000040.1 GCA_025936615.1 Pedococcus sp.
CAAGCCGATGCGCGTCCAGGGCGCGTGGGTCACCGAGTCCGAGATCCACGCCGTGGTCAAGCACGTGACCGGCCAGCTCAAGCCGAGCTATCGCGAGGACGTCACCGTCGCGGCGGCCAAGAAGCAGATCGACGACGACATCGGCGACGACCTCGACCTGCTGCTGCAGGCCGCGGAGCTCGTCGTGACGACGCAGTTCGGCTCGACGTCGATGCTCCAGCGCAAGCTGCGGGTGGGTTTCGCCAAGGCCGGCCGGCTCATGGACCTGCTGGAGTCGAGGGGAGTCGTCGGGCCGTCCGAGGGCAGCAAGGCGCGCGACGTGCTCGTCAAGCCCGACGACCTGCCGACCACCCTGGCGCTCATGCGCGGCGAGGAGGTGCCAGACGCCGAGCCGGTCTTCGACGTTGAGGCGCCGGCGGCCGCCCCGCCCTCGGTGACGGAGCAGTCCACCGACGCGACCGACGAGGTCGCGGGCGGTGCGCCCGCGTCGCGTGACCGCTACGCGGGCGACCCGGTCGAGGCGCAGTACGACGGCTACGAGGTGGCGAGCGACGAGGGCGCCGAGGACGCCTGGTCACTCACCGGGCGGGACTGAGCACCACGCCCCGAGCAGCACGCGGTCCGGGCCCGGCCACCCTAGGGTGTGGACCATGCGCAAGTGGCTCAACGCGATCCGCAGCACGCCGAGCGGCGTGCTGCTCATCGCCCAGCTCCTCGCCGTGCTGGCCTACCCGTTCGCCGGTCAGAACGACGTCGGCAGGGCGCTGCTCGGCGTCTTCAGTGTCATCGTGCTCGCCGTCGCGGTCTATGCGGTGCGCTCGACCCCGGCCCTGACGTGGGTCGCGGTGCTGCTCGGGGTACCGGTGGTGCTCCTGACCGTCGCCGAGGGCCTCATCGGTGACAGCGAGCAGGTCACGCTCTGGTCATCCCTGTTCCACGCGGCCTTCTACGGCTACACGGCCTACGGGCTGATCCGCTACCTGTTCGACGACACCTGGGTGACCCGGGACGAGATCTTCGCGGTGGGCGCCAACTTCACCGTGGTGTCGTGGATGTTCGCCTACCTGTTCGTGGCGGTCCAGGTCCTCTGGCCCGGCTCGTTCACGGCCTTCCAGGGCCCGGGCCACCGCAGCTTCCTGGAGCTGCTCTACCTGTCCTTCGCCAACCTCACCAGCGTCGGGCTGTCCGACGTGGCGGCGGTGCTTCCCATGGCACGCTCCGTGGTCATCATCGAGCAGGTGGCCGGTGTCATGTACGTGGCCCTGATCATCGCGCGCGTCGTCGGGCTGACCATCCACCGCTGGCGCAGCTGACCCTCTCCCTCCGTCAGCCGGCCGGTGCCGGCGCGGTCGCGGGCTCCTGCGCGCCGTCGAGCTCGGCGATGGTCGCCAGGCTCGGACCACGTTGGTCCTGCAGCTCGTGGGCCCCGGTCTCCGCGTCGCTCCACACGCGCAGGACGTTGCCGCTCGTGAGCTTGCCGAGGTCGGCGTCGGACCAGCCACGGTCCGCGAGGGCGGTGAGCAGCCGGGGGTAGCCGCTGACGTCCTCCAGCCCCTCGGGAAGGGTCGAGGTGCCGTCGTAGTCACCGCCGAGGCCGACGTGGTCCACGCCCGCCACCTCACGGACGTGCTCGACGTGCCTGACGACGTCCTCGAGGGTCGCCTTCGGGGTGGGGTTCCTGCCGCGCCAGTCGTCGGTGAACGTGGAGTACTCCTCGGCGTCCGCCGGTGTGATCCCCTGTGCCGCAGCGGCCGCGGTCAGCTCGGCCCGCCAGGCTGCGGCGTCCGGGTTCACGAACATCGGCACGAAGGTCACCATGCAGACGCCCTGGTTGGCCCGCAGCGTCTCCAGCACGTCGTCCGGCACGTTGCGCGGGCTGTCGCAGACCGCCCGCGCCGAGGAGTGGCTGAAGATCACCGGCACCTCGGTCGCCGCGAGAGCGTCGCGCATGGTGTCCGGGGACACGTGGGAGAGGTCCACGAGCATGCCGATGCGGTTCATCTCCCGGACCACCTCGACGCCGAACCTGGTGAGACCGCCCACGGCCGGCTCGTCGGTGGCGGAGTCCGCCCACGGGACGTTGCTGTTGTGGGTCAGCGTCATGTACCGCACACCGAGGACGTGGAGCATCCGTAGCGCGGCCAGGGAGGAGTTGATCGAGTGGCCACCCTCGGCGCCGAGCATCGACGCGATCCGCCCCACCTCCCAGGCGCGCTCCACCTCCTCGGGGCTCCGTGCGAAAGCCAGCTCACCGGCATACCTCGCCACCAGCTGGTGGCCCGCGTCGACCTGCTCCAAGGTGGCGCTCACCGCGTCGTCACCGGTCAGGGACGCAGGCACGAACACCGACCAGAACTGGCCGCCCACGCCGCCGCGGCGCAGGCGCGGCAGGTCGGTGTGGGTCGGGCAGTCACCGGCGACGTCGAGGCGGTCGAAGTCGTAGCCGACGCGCTGGCGGGCCTCCCAGAGCAGGTCGTTGTGGCCGTCGATGACGGGCTGGCTCCGGAGCAGGGCGGCGACGCGGTCGGCAGTGGTCATGGCCGCCACGCTAGCGCGCCATAGAGTGGGCGCATGAGCACGACCGCGGGCCGCAGCGTCGCCCTCGTCACCTTGGGGTGCACGCGCAACGAGGTCGACTCCGAGGAGCTGGCCGGGCGGCTGGCGGCCGAGGGGTGGCTGCTCGTCGACGACGCAGAAGAGGCCGACGTGGCGGTCGTCAACACCTGCGGCTTCGTCGAGCAGGCCAAGAAGGACTCGATCGACGTGCTGCTCGAGGCGTCCGCGCGCAAGGGGCAGGGACGCACCAAGGCAGTCGTCGCGGTGGGCTGCCTCGCGGAGCGGTACGGCAAGGACCTCGCGGCGGAGCTCCCGGAGGCCGATGCCGTGCTCGGCTTCGACTCCTATGCCGACATGTCCTCACACCTGCGCGCCGTGCTCGACGGGCACGCGCCTGCGTCGCACACCCCCTCCGACCGGCGCCTGCTGCTGCCCCTGTCGCCGGTCGAGCGGCAGGCCCGGGCGGCGGCGGTGGCGCTTCCCGGCCACGGGACGGCCTTCGACCCGACTTCGGCGGCGGAGGACTCCCCAGCCGGCCCGGTGCCCGCCAGCGGCCCGCGCGTGGTGCGGGCTCGGCTCGACGGGCGGCCCTGGGCGCCGCTGAAGATCGCGAGCGGGTGCGACCGGCGGTGCGCCTTCTGCGCGATCCCGATGTTCCGCGGCGCGTTCGTGTCCCGCCCTCCGCACGACATCCTGGCCGAGGCCAGGTGGCTGGCCGAGCGGGGTGTGCGCGAGCTCTTCCTCGTCTCGGAGAACTCCACCTCCTATGGCAAGGACCTGGGCGACCTCGCGCTGCTCGAGAAGCTGCTCCCCGAGCTCGCCTCGGTGGAGGGGATCGACCGGGTGCGGGTGTCCTACCTGCAGCCTGCCGAGGTCCGCCCCGGCCTGCTCGACGCGATGGCGTCGGTGCCCGGCGTGGTGCCGTACTTCGACCTCTCGTTCCAGCACGCCTCGGCCCCGCTGCTGCGCTCGATGCGCCGCTTCGGGGGGCGGCAGGCCTTCCTCGACCTGCTCGCTCAGGTGCGGGAGCGGTCCCCTCGCGCCGGGGTGCGCAGCAACGTCATCGTCGGGTTCCCCGGTGAGACCGAGGCTGACCTCGACGAGCTCGAGGCGTTCCTGGTCGCCGCACGACTCGATGTCGTGGGGGTCTTCGGCTACTCCGACGAGGACGGCACCGAGGCCGAGACCTACGGCGACAAGGTCTCCGACCACGATGTGGCACAGCGGGTCTCACGCTTCACGTCGCTGGTCGAGGAGCTGACCGCGCAGCGTGCGGAGGAGCGGGTCGGCGAGCTGGTGGACGTGCTGGTGGAGGAGCTCCCTGCCCCGGACACCGAGGACGAGCTGGTCGTCGGACGCGCGGCCCACCAGGGCCCGGACGTCGACGGCGTGACCCTGCTCGACCCCGCGGAGTGGCCCGAAATCGCGGTGGGGCACCTCGTGCGCGCCGTGGTCACCGGCACCGACGGGATCGACCTCCTCGCGGAGCCTGCGTGAGCGAGTCCGCGCCGGCGCCCGACCCGATGACCACGCCGGTGTCGACCCCGGCACCGAGCTCGTGGAACATCGCCAACGGGCTCACCG
The DNA here is from genome assembly GCA_025936615.1 of Pedococcus sp. Next base: position 4,141 of record JAICSZ010000040.1, read on the forward strand.
TGCTGCGCATCCTGTTGGTGCCCGTCTACGGCTGGCTCCTGTTGTCGGCGGGAGGCCACGACCCGGGGTTGCGGTACTGGGCCGCTGGAGTCTTCGTCTTCGCCACCCTCACCGACCGGGTCGACGGTGACCTCGCCCGCAGCCGTGGGCTGGTGACGAACTTCGGCAAGATCGCCGACCCCATCGCCGACAAGGCGCTCATGGGCATGGCCTTCGTGGGTCTCTCGGTGCTGGGTCAGCTGCCGTGGTGGGTCACCGTGGTCGTGCTGGTCCGCGAGTGGGGGATCACGGTGATGCGGTTCGTCGTGATCCGGCACGGGGTCATGCCGGCGGGCCGTGGGGGGAAGCTCAAGACCGCACTGCAGAGCCTCGGCCTGACCTTGTTCACGCTGCCCCTGTGGACGCTGCCGTCGGACGACGCGTGGCGTGCCGTGGCGTGGGTGGTGCTGGGCCTGGCCGTCCTGGTCACGGTCGTGACCGGGCTCGACATCGCCCTCAAGGCAGTGCGGCTGCGCCGCACGAGCGAGCGCGCGGCCATGAAGCGGGCCCGCCGCAGGGCCGGCCGCCAGTGAGCGCCGAGGCTGCCGAGGCCGTCGTCGCGCTGCTGACGGCCCGGGGCCTGACGGTCGCCACGGCCGAGTCGCTGACCGGCGGCCTGCTGTGTGGAGCGCTCACGGACGTTCCCGGCGCCTCCACCGTGGTGCGTGGCGCCGTGGTCGCCTACGCGACGCACGTCAAGCAGGCGGTACTCGGCGTGAGTGCCGACCTCCTCGCCGGGCCGGGTGGGGCCGTCCAGGGCGACGTGGCGGCCCAGATGGCAGAGGGGGTATGCCGCGTGGTCGGCTCCGACGTCGGCGTCGCCACCACCGGCGTGGCCGGCCCCGAGCCCCAGGACGGCCAGCCGGTGGGAACGGTGTTCGTGGCGGTAGCCGTGGGGGGCCCGGCGGAGGTCAGCCAGCTGTGGCTGGACGGAACCCGCAGCGAGATCCGCGCGGCCACGGTGGCGAAGGCGCTGGCCCTGCTGCTGGAGCGGCTCGCGGCCGTGGAAGATCGCGGCGACCCCGGTCGTTGAGACTCCAGTGAGCCCGAGATCTGACAAACCTGCGCGCGCTGCGTCGGGGGCTCGGGGTACCGTGGTCTCGTACCGGTCCGGCACCGCACCGCTGAAGGAGGCGTCATGATCCTGCTCCGTCGTGAACTCGGTGACGTGCTCCGCGAGCAGCGTCAGTCCCAGGGCCGCACGCTGCGCGAGGTGTCTGCTGCTGCCTCGGTGTCCCTCGGTTACCTGAGCGAGGTCGAGCGCGGCGAGAAGGAAGCGTCCTCCGAGCTGCTCGCGTCGATCTGCGGAGCGCTGCGCCTGCCGTTGTCGGAGGTGCTCGGCCACGTGTCCGAGCGGGTCGCCGAGACCGAGGCCCTGACGGCCCCGGTCACGCTGCCGCTCCCTGCCGCCTCCGTGGTCTCGGCCTCCGCCGCCTGACCCTTCTCCGGGTGCCAGACCCCTTCGTCGCGGGGCGGCCGGAGCCGTACTCCGTTGCCGTGGTGGTGGTGGACTACGACCCGCTGTGGCCGGTCCTGTTCGAGGCCGGCGCGCAGGCGGTCCGCGCGTCGCTGGGCTCGACTGCCCTGGCGGTCGACCACGTGGGCTCCACCTCGGTGCCCGGCCTTGCGGCCAAGCCGGTCGTCGACATCCTGCTGCAGGTGCCGGACTCCGCTGACGAGGACGCCTACGTCCCCGCGCTCGAGCAGCTGGGCTACCAGCTCAGGATCCGCGAGCCCGACTGGCTCGAGCACCGGGTGCTCTACCAGCGGGTCGACGACGGCGCCACGCACAGCGTCAACGTCCACGTGTTGTCACCGGGACTGGGCGACGAGGAGATCACACGGATGCTGGGATTCCGGGACTGGCTGCGGTCCCACCCCGAGGACTGCGACCGGTATGCCGCGGTGAAGCGTGAGCTCGCCGGGCGCCGCTGGAGGTATGTGCAGGACTATGCCGACGCGAAGTCCGACGTCGTGGCAGAGATCCTCGCGCGCAGCGCTCAACCGCGCCGGTAGGGAGTTGCCCGACCTCCGGACGCCCCGAGCGGGCGCTGCCGCCGCCCGTCGTCGGTCGGCGCCAGCCCGCCCTGGCAGGCCGGGCAGTAGAAGATCGTCCGCTCCCGACCCGGCCCCCCGGCCATGGCGACGCGCACGGTCCCACCGCACCTGCGGCACGGCAGCCCCGACCGGGCGTGGACCCGCAGCCCCTCACCGCGTCGTCCCGACCCGGTGCTGCTGGGGACCGAACGGTGACTGGCTACGTCGATGAGCCGGTGGACCCGCGCCACGAGGGAGTCCAGGACGTCAGGCGGGAGGTCGGCCGCCGGCGTCCAGGGGTGGAGCTGCTCGAGGAACAGGGACTCGGAGGCCCACATCGTGCCGACCCCCGCGAGGTTGCGTTGGTCGAGCAGCGCGGCTGCGATGGGCTCCCGCGAGGTGGCCAGGTTGGCGGCGGCGGTCGGGGCATCCCAGTCAGGGCCGAGCAGGTCAGGGCCGAGGTGGCCGACCAGGCGGTCCTCCTCGCTCGTCGCGACCAGGTCGAGCATGCCGAGGCGCAGCCCGAGGGCGGTCCACGTCGTCGTGCCCACCGCGGCCCGCAGGTCGTCGCGGCGCAGCCAGCCTGACGTTGCCTCCGGCCGCTGCACCCGCCACTGGCCCTCCATCCGCAGGTGGGAGTGCAGGGTGAGTCCGCTGTCGAGGCGCTGGAGAATGTGCTTGCCGCGGCTCACGACCTCGAGTGTCGTGGCACCGGTGAGGTCGACGGTCGCGACCGCGGGGAAGCGCAGGTCGCAGACCACCAGGGGCTCGCCCGCCAGTGCGCGGTCGAGCCGGTGGGCGGTGCGCCAGACGGTGTCTCCCTCAGGCACCTCGGCTCCTCACCACAGCGCTCAGCGCCGCAGCCGGAGACCACGCGGCGTGGCGTGGAAGCCGGCGTGGGCCAAGGCCAGCGCGAGTGGGTGGCCCGACCCCAGGACGGCGTCGCCATCGGCCTTCTCGACGGTCAACCGCCCGAGCGCGCCCTCGCGCACGGCGAGCGCCAGCGCGTCGGCGGCGGACTGCAGGCGCTCGGTGTCCTCGGTCCACGACAGCAGGGTCTTGCCGCCGCGCTCGACGTAGAGCACGAGCTCGCCGTCGACGAGCACGACCAGCGCGCCGGCCTTGCGGGCGGGTTGGTGACCGCGGCGCCCGGCTGGGGCATCCGACACGGCATCCGACTCGTCGGCCATACCGGGCCGCTGCGGCCAGGGCAGCGCCGCTCCGTAGGCGTTGGCCGGGTCGGTGGCGGCGAGCACCATGGCCGGTGTCTCCGTGGTGTCGGCCACGCTGCCGACCGGTCGCGCGCCCGCGCGCAGCCGGTCGACCGACCCGGTCGTCGCGAACTGCGAAGCCCCCAGGCCCTCCACGAAGTACCCGCGCCGGACCCGTCCAGACTCCTCGGCAGCCGCCAGCACGCGGTAGACGCCGGCGAACCCGCCCGGGACGTCCTCGGCGACGACGGACCCGCGGGTCACCACGCCGTAGCGGTCGAGCAGCACCTCGGCGGTGGCATAGGCGCGGACAGTGGCGTCCGACTCGACCGGTGCCACGAGCGCCCAGCGGCCCACGCCGGTGGGCGGGCCGCCGCGCGAGGGCAGGGCAGCCCTGCCGACGCCGCGCTGTCCGGACAGTGCGCCCAGGGAGCCGCGCCGACCGGCATACCTCGTCGTGCGTGGACCGGCAGCCTGGCGCCGGTGCGCCGTGCGACCGCCCGCAAGCAGCGCGCGCAGCGGGGCGATCGTGTCGCCCGTGACGCGTCCCGCCCAGACCAGGTCCCACAGGTCGGCGAGCAGCGCGGCGTCGTCCACGGCGCCGATGCCGTCGGACAGGGTCCGGAAGAAGTAGGCGCCGCCGCCGGAGAGCGCGTCGAGCACCGCCTGCTGGGACTCGCTGACGTCGTCGTCCGACGGGGGAGCCATGGTCAGGTGGGCGGTGTCGGCGAGGTGCAGCGACACCCAGCCGTCGTCGCCGGGCAGGGAGCCGTGGCCGCGCCAGAGCACCTCGCCGCTGCTGGTGAGGTCGTCGAGCAGCGCGGGCGAGTAGTCGACGACGCGGGACGGCAGGACCAGGGTCTCGAGGGCACTCGCAGGCAGCACCGCCCCGGCCAGCTGCTCGACGGCCCGGCCCAGCCCCTCGCGACCCCGCAGGCCGCCACCGACCGACTGCCACTGCGGCAGGAAGCGCGCCAGCTCGACGGCCGCCACCGGCTCCACCTCGGCCCGCAGGGCGGCCAGCGACCGACGCCGCAGGAGCCGCAGCACCTCGGCGTCGCAGTAGTCGAGCCCGTGCACGCCGCCGCCGTTCTCGGTGGGGAGCAGCTCGCCCTCGACGACGCGTCCCGAGGAGACCAGGCGCCGCAGCGCGTCGAGCGCCACAGCCGGGCCCACCCCCCACCACGCGGCCACGGCCACGGCCGGGAACGGCCCGTGGGTGCGGGCGTAACGGCGCACGAGGTCGCCGAGCGGGTCGGGCACCGGCTCGAGGAACGCCTGCGGCACCCCGACCGGCAGCGAGCAGCCCAATGCGTCGCGCAGCCGGCCGGCATCCTCGATCGCGGCCCAGCGCTCCTCACCCGCGACCCGCACGCGGATGAGCCGCCGCGCTCCCTCGAGCTCGACCAGCCAGCTCCCGACCTCGTTGCGCGACACGGACTCCTGGCAGCGCCGCACGATGTCGTCGAGGCCCAGGGCGCCGAGCGTGCGCAGCAGGTCGGCCACGTCCTCGGCGTCGCGGCACGCCCGCTCGGGGACCAGCCGCTGCAGCTCCGCCTCGGTGCGGGACACCTCGGCCGGGTCGAGCAGGTCACGCAGCGACAGGCCCTCGCCCCGCCCGAGCAGCTCGGAGAGGAGGGTCGGGTCGAGCGCCAGGGCTGCGGCCCGCTTCTCGGCCAGCGGGGAGTCGCCCTCGTAGAGGAACTGGGCGACGTAGCCGAACATCAGCGAGCGGGCGAACGGCGACGGCTGGGCAGACTCGACGTCGACCATCGTGACCTCGCGCGACTCGACGGACCGCATCAGCGCCGTCAGCCCCGGCACGTCGAACACGTCCTGGACGCACTCGCGCACCGTCTCGAGCACGATCGGGAACGACGCGTACTGGGAGGCCACCTCGAGCAGCTGGGCGGCCCGCTGTCGCTGCTGCCACAGCGGCTGGCGGCGGTCGGGACGCCGGCGGGGCAGCAGCAGCGCCCGTGACGCGCACTCGCGGAAGCGCGCCGCGAACAGGGCCGACCCGCCGATCTCCGCGGTCACCAGGTCGTGGACGTCGTCGGGCTCGAGCCGCACGAGCTCGAGGAGCTCCGCCCCCACGCCGCGCGACCCCGCGGCCCCGCCGGCCTCCTCGAACTCCAGGTCGGGCAGCCGGAAGACGATCCCGTCGTCGCCGTGCATGGCCTGCACGTCGACCCCGAACCGTTCGCGCATGCGCGCGGACACGCACAGCGCCCAGGGTGCGTGCACCTGCGCCCCGAACGGCGAGTGCACCGCGACCCGCCAGTCGCCGATCTCGTCGCGGAATCGCTCGACGACGATGGTGCGGTCGTCGGGGACGTGGCGGGTGGCCTCGCGCTGCTCGGCGAGGTAGGCGAGCAGGTTGTCAGCGGCCCACTCGTCGAGCCCCGCCGCCTCGACCCGGTCGCGTGCCTTGGCGTCCGGCAGCCCCACCACCTCACGGACGAAGGCCCCCACCGCGCGCCCCAGCTCGGCGGGCCGACCCTGCTGGTCGCCCTTCCAGAACGGCAGCCGTCCGGGTAGCCCTGGGGCAGGCGTCACGAGCACCCGGTCGTGGGTGATGTCCTCGATCCGCCAGGTGGAGGTGCCGAGGGTGAACACGTCGCCCACCCGCGACTCGTAGACCATCTCCTCGTCGAGCTCGCCCACCCGCCGCCCGGCGCCCTCGCTGGAGGCGAGGAACACGGCATACAGGCCCCTGTCGGGGATGGTGCCGCCCGAGGTGACGGCGAGGCGCTGGGCGCCCGGCCGCCCGGTGAGCGTGCCGGTCACCCGGTCCCACACGATGCGTGGGCTCAGCTCGGCGAACTCGTCGCTCGGGTACCGC